>NZ_JBWPJP010000008.1:0-86601 GCF_056583855.1 Prevotella sp. C0209C1
TCTTCATGATGCAAAGATAACAAATACTTATGAAATTATGTGCCTGAGAGGAGAGGGCTTGCAACTGGGTTTTACGACTGACCCATAATATACATCATTTGAAGATAAGAAAAACTAACTCATGCTTTTCTATAATAGAATAATGCTAAACAAAAGATATATCAAAGAAACTATCCATAACCCTCTGAACAAAAAAAATAAAGTAATAATAATACTTTTGCTTGTCTACATACGAGGAAACATAAATATAACAACAAACAAAAAGACATGAAAAAAGGACGAACCTATAAATAGATATCGCCCTGATGAAAGGAGGAGTGGTGCTTCTTGGAGTTGAACCAAGGACACACGGATTTTCAGTCCGATGCTCTACCACCTGAGCTAAAGCACCTCCAATTATTAATTTTTGAGTTATGAAAGGATATCTCTATATCCTTAATTGCGAGTGCAAAGTTACTGATTTTTTTCTTATCTGCAAGGTTTATGTAAGAAAAATTGTCTGTTTTAACATTTATTTTATATCTCTATACTTTTATCTTTCCTATTCCCATCACTAAGAAGGAAGATATAATCTATATAAAAAACATAGCCACACCAAGCACCGAGATAACAGCTCCTAATACGCTTTTTAACGTAATAGGCTGATGGAAAAGGAAATAAGTGGGTAAAAGTATCATTATAGGAGTTGTAGCCATGATAGTACTTGCCACACCAGCCACTGTATATTGCGATGCCATTAGCGAAAGTCCCACACCTATAACAGGCCCTGTAAGCACTGCAAGCACAATATAAAACATACTCTTAGCATCAAGACAACTACGCCTAAAGACTCCTCCCTTACCCTTAAAGATTAATATTACAGTAAAAAGTAACAAGCCAGCTACCAACCTAATAATATTAGCTGAGAAAGGTAATCCTAAGGAAAACCTATCTAAATAAGCCCTTGGAACAATGCTTGTGTAATGATGTAAGCCTATAACGCTCAACACATAGCCCACACCCTGCCCTATGCCAGCTCCTAAACCAAAGAGAACACCCTTAAGAGGCAAGTCAAGACTTATCCTCTTTTTGCCCTCTCCTCGCCCTAAAACAGATATTGCTATACCTAAAAGGGTTACTATCATGGCCATAATGCTCATAAAAGTCATGCGCTGTCCCATGAGCACCCATGCTGAAAGGGCAGAGAAAATAGGAGCTGTAGTCATAAAAAGCTGTCCGTATCGCGAACCTATAGACATGTAGCTATTAAGCAAACACATATCGCCCACAACAAAACCTACTGCCCCTGATGATAATAGCCATGCCCACGTCTGAAGGTCAGCATAACGAGGAAGAGCACTGCCCATAAAGATATAACATAATATCATAGACAAGACGAGCCCTAAGAGCATACGCCACACATTAGTAACAGCTACACCTACGCGCTTACTCGACACCTCACACGTAAGAGCAGCAACAGTCCATAGTACTGCCACTGCCAAACTTATAAATTCTCCTATAAAGCTCATGCCTTTTAGCCTTTATCTTCTGACCAACCCTGAGCCTTTAGTTCAAACTCATTACCATCACGAGTAATTAAGAAAGCACCCAAACTTGCATCTGTTATATATCCTATCTGGCGCACACCCTCTAAATGTTCTAACTTCTCATGGTCGCCTATAGGGCAAGTAAAGAGCAACTCATAATCCTCTCCACCATTGAGAGCTGCTGTGGTAAGGTTCATATTAAACTCTTCACAAGTAGCTGCTGTCTGGTAATCGATAGGTATTTTGTCCTCATACACCCTACAGCCACAACCACTCTGCTTACAAATATGCTTCAACTCTGAGGCTAAACCATCTGAAATATCTATCATAGATGTAGGGTGAATACCTGCAGCATAAAGACTTTCTATTACATCACCACGAGCCTCTGGCTTTAGCTGACGATCGATAAGATATTCTTTACCAGCAAAATCGGGCTGGAAATGGTCTATAAGCTCTTTGCCCTTAGCCAAAGCCTGCAAGGCTTGCTTGTCATTACTACCCTTAGAAGCCTTCAGCTTACTATTATATTCCTGCACTTGCTGATAATATACCGTCTTTTCTCGCTCAAGGATTTGAAGCCCCATATATGCAGCACCAAGATCTCCTGAGACACAGATAAGATCCGTAGGGTGAGCTCCTTTACGCGTAAGCACCCCCGCTTTAGACACTTCACCTAAACAAGTAAGAGTAATGGCTAATCCGGTATAAGAAGAAGAGGTGTCGCCACCTACTATATCTACATGCCATTTATCACATGCACGACGCAAACCACTATAAAAGCTCTCAAGATCTTCTACTATAAAACGTTTACCTATAGCTATGGCGCATAACATCTGACGAGGATTTCCACCCATAGCAAAAATATTACTCATAGTAGCCATAGCACACTTATACGCTAAATGCTCCATATCTATATAGGTAAGGTCGAACTGAATACCCTCCATAAACATCTGCGTAGTAACCAAAGTATGCTTATTCTCATAACTTAACACAGCGGCATCATCGGTGAGAGAAACTACAGTAGAAGAGTTTTTTTTCTTTATACCTTTTGTAAAATGCTCAATTAAGCCAAACTCGCCTAATTCTTTTATTTCCATCTTATATAATTCTTTTCTTTTAAGAACGCTTAATAATTTCACGGAATATCTCCGTCATATTAGGTTGGGCTGCATTAGCTGCTTGCTGCACCTCCTCATGGCTTACTCTTACAGGCACATCAAAGCCCCCAAGATCCGTAATAACACTAATACCAAACACCTTTATACCACTATGGCGAGCTACAATAACCTCAGGAACGGTACTCATACCTACCGCATCGCCACCTAAAATATGATACATTCTATATTCTGAAGGAGTTTCAAACGTAGGACCTTGCACACCTACATAAGTGCCATGCTTCACGTCAATATGCTTTTGGGCAGCTATCTCATCGGCAAGATTTACCAAAGCCTTATCATAAGCCTCATGCATATCAGGGAAACGAGGACCTGTAGGAAAGTTTTTACCATGCAAAGGGTGCTCTGGAAAGAAATTAATATGATCAGTAATAATCATAAGATCGCCTATCTTAAAGCTCGGATTCATTCCTCCGGCCGCATTAGAAACAAATAAAGTCTTAATGCCAAGCTCATGCATAACACGCACGGGGAAAGTTACCTGCTTCATATCGTAGCCCTCATAATAATGAAACCTACCTTGCATAGCCATAATATCCTTACCCCCCAGCTTACCAAAGATAAGTTTGCCAGAATGTCCCTCTACCGTAGAAATAGGAAAGTTTGGTATATCACGATATGAAAACTCATAACTTTCTGTTATCTCTGAAGCTAATTGTCCTAAGCCCGTTCCCAGAACTATTGCTGTTTTTGGGCTTGTTGTTATTCTTTCTCTTAGCCAAGATGCTGTTTCTTGAATTTTTTCGTACATAAGATTGTATTTTTTCATTAAATAGCTCTCCCCCGTTTAACATAAATTCCACTTTTATGGGTAGAGCATATATATTTTGTTTTACTTCTTCTGATAATCCTTTAAGACCTACAAGCCGAGCCTGATCCTTCTCAGTAGTAATAATACGCTTAGGAGAAGGCATAGAGGCAAATCTCTCGTTAAGACGCTCTATATCATGAGCGGTAAAATTATGATGATCGGCAAATGCCATCACCTCTGGTTGTGCACCACGAGTATATTCCATAATATCCGCTTGTAGATGCTCCGGAGACGCTATACCCGTTAGCAATAAGATATTTTCACCCATAATATCGCTAAGAGGAATATCACCCTTATTGTTAAAGATAGGCTTTAAGTCGCAATAAGATAATGTAGTAAAATATAAATGCTGAAAAGCCTTAAGATCCATCTTCTTAGAAAGCACACGATAATCGATAGGATTTAAAGTCTTAGGACATTTAGTTACAATAACAATATCGGCACGTATCTTAGCTTTATGTGGCTCACGCAGCCTGCCTGCAGGGAGAAGCTTGTCGTAAATGATAAACTTATGATAGTCCACTAACAGAATATTTATCCCTGCCTTTACGTACCTATGCTGAAAAGCATCATCTAACAAAATTACATCGACATCTTTAGTAGCCTCATCGGATATTAAACGCTCTATGCCATGACAACGATTCTTATCTACTGCGACATAGATGCCATCAAATTTCATCTTCATCTGATAAGGCTCATCGCCTATATCCCTCATTAATGTGCTATCATCTGCTATAACATAGCCTCTACTCTTACGCTTATAACCTCGTGATAACACAGCTACCTGAATGCTATTCTTAAGCAAACCTATAAGATACTCCACATGAGGCGTCTTTCCTGCGCCACCCACAGTGATATTACCTACCGAAATAACAGGTACAGAATAGCTCTTACTCTTCAATATCTTTGCATCAAAGAGGTAATTCCTAAGCCATACCCCTATGCCGTAAAGCCAACTGAAGGGTAACAGCCAATAACTTATTTTTATATAATCGCCTTCCAAAATATTATTAATGGATATTTGGTTCGAACGGTATACGTGCTTGAATAGCACTAAACTTATTAATATTTTTAAGCATTATATAAGGTTGATAGAAATCGCCAAGCTGCGCCTTTACCTTATCATCGAGATAACTACCTACTATATCTTCATCGAATATCTGCTCTACCCAAGACAAAGGCTCTGGATAGTCCTGCGTATAATAATCGCGTATCTTAGCAAGATTAGCTGCCTTTGATATTGCTACATCTAATCCTCCCAAATAGTCTACAAGCCCTATCGTCTTAGCATACTCTCCTGTATACACATGTCCTTGAGCGATATTGTTTACCTGCTGGAAAGATAACTTTCTTCCCTCTGCCACACGATTACAAAAGAGCTTATATCCACGACCTACATACTGACTAAGCAAGCGCATCTCCTCTATGGTGAAAGGACGAGATATAGTGCCAAAAGCTGCATGCTTATTAGTAGAAACTTCATCAAACTTTACACCTAACTTTTCTCTTAACAGTCCGCTAAAATCTGGGAACATTCCAAAAATACCTATAGAACCTGTTAAGGTAGTAGGATCAGCCACTATAAGATTGGCCGGAGCCGATAGATAATAAGCCCCACTGGCTGCCATACCTCCCATACTAACCACTACAGGCTTCTTTTTCTTTAGCTCCATTATATAATGCCATATCTGTTCCGAGGCATAAGCCGATCCTCCTCCAGAATTAACACGAATAACAACAGCTTTTACATCATCGTCGGCAGCTATTTTAGCCAAATCCTTACATACTTTCTGCGCATCTATAACGCTCCCTCGTGCCATCGGATTTGACACAGTACCATCTACTATATCACCTGCCATATAGTAAACGGCTATCTCTTCTTTATCGTTTATGCTTTTTACATCTTCATCTTCTATCAAGGTTTCTAAAGAAGTCTGCTGCAAATCGTCTTCCACTCCCATCTTCTTCTTTACAAGCTGCTTTATCTGATCTGAATAAAGCAAACCATCTACCAGCTTCATACGCTTATAATCGGTAGGAGCTGCAAAGGTAATAGCACTATCGGCATAGTTGTTAAGCTGCTCTACCGTAAGATTACGGCTCTGTGCTACCTCTTTCACAACATTACCCCATATACCTGATATATAGGCTTTAGTTTGCTCGCGGTTAGCTTCGCTCATCTTATCCTCTGTAAACATTTCTGTAGCACTCTTATACTTACCTACTTTTGCTACATGCATCTTAACACCAAACTTAGCCATTGCATCTTTTAAAAATAAAGGCTGGGCGGCTAATCCGTGCCAGTCTATCATTCCCTGTGGGTTAAGATATACCTTTGTAGCTGCTGATGCAAGATAATACGACTGCTGTGTGTAGCTATCGGCATAGGCTATAACCCATTTGCCACTTCCCTTCTGAAAGTCTAACAAAGCCTTACGAGCTTCCTGTAACGTAGCATAAGAATCTGCTTGAAACAAACCTGCCTCTAAATACACACCCTTTATTTTCTTATCTTCCTTTGCTATCTTTAACCCTTTTACAAAAGTATTCAAACTTATAGACTTTATAGCATTACCCATAAACTTATCTAAAGGATTATCCTCTTGCTGGTTATCAGCCATCTGACCTGTAAGATTTATTGTTAAGACAGAATTATCAGCAACCGACTCTTTATGGCTACTACCTATAATCATTAACAATATACTACCAATAAAAAAAGCTATCGCTACAAAGCCTGCCACAAAAATACCTACAACAGTAGAAAATACGTTGATGAAAAATGTTTTCATACGTTTACACAATTTTATATATATAATACCTCCCTGCAAAGATAGAAAAAAAAATGAATATAAAAAAAATACTACGTTTTTATATATCACAAAAACACTTATATACAAAAAAGAGTACCCCCACTATCTTTTATATATAAGGGATACTCTTTTATATATTACAGAAAACTATATTTTTTTATATAACCTTCCTTAAAATTTTAATTTAACGACATCGCTTTATTTTATTTTACTTGAACTACAAGATACTTACTTGTGCTCCAGAAAAGCTGTGGATCAGTAACACGAAGCATATACTGACCATTACTATCTGTAGTAAGCGTATAACTACCATTAGGGTGAACGGTAAGCAAACGAACACTCTTACTATAGAATTTCACCTCCTTAGTTACACGAATATCTATCTTTGTAAAGTAGTTCTTGTTAAAGTTGCCTTTAAGAACCTGACCACCAGCAAGGATTCCCTGCGACTTAAGCTCACGCTTTGTTCCAAACACATACCATGCCGTGTTAAGCTGCTTATCCTGAGAGTTTATTGTCTCTGTCTTCTTGCTGCTCTCTACCTGAAGGTTTTCCTTATCGGCCTGCAAAGCATGCTTTTCGTTTGTAAGGTTTTCCTTATCGGTCTTAAGATTGCTTACATCGGTATTCAATCCTGTAATAGCATCGTCAAGCTCTTTTATATGAATATTCTTAGATTCTAATTCTGAACGTAGCTGACGAAGCTCTGCATCTTTAAGCTGCAATTGTGTAGTAAGCTGAGATAACATCTTCTTCATAGCCTCGCCCTTAAAGCCTGTTGAACGCAACTGCTCCTCAAGACGCTTTATGAGATCTCTATTCTCTTTCATACGTTGCTGAATAAACTGCACATTCTCCTTTATCTGTGAAGCTTTATCAGCACGCTCGCCATCTTTAGCTATCGTTACACGATGCTCAGCAGCATTAATATCTGCAAACCCTTGCTGAATCTCATTCATAGTATTCATCATATCGTTAATCTCACTATCACGAGCATCAATAATAGAACGCAAAGAATCATTCTGCAACGCCATAGGATTAGCCGACTTCTTTCCCTGATTACAAGATGTTAGAGCTATCACTCCACAAATTGCCATTAAAAACAACTTTTTCATAATTATAATGATTTATATTACTATTTTTTTTTATTTTTTGTTACTCTGCTTTATCTTTTCTTTCCCTGCCACAACAATGACAAATTCGCCACGAGGCTCTATGGTCTTAAAATGGTCTATAAGCTCTGAAAGCGTGCCCCTAAGAGTCTCTTCATGCAGCTTAGATATTTCACGAGAACAACTCGCTTTGCGATCAGCCCCAAACACCTCAGCAAACTGTTCCAATGCCTTAACCACACGATAAGGCGACTCATAAAAAACCATTGTGCGAGGCTCTTCTTTCAAACTTTCCAACATCGTCTTACGCCCCTTCTTCTGTGGGAGAAAACCCTCGAAAGCAAACCTATCACAAGGCAAACCACTCGACACCAAGGCTGGAACAAATGCTGTAGCACCGGGCAAAGCCTCTACTGTAATGCCATTAGCAGCTGCCTCACGTGCTAAGAAAAAACCCGGATCGCTAATACCCGGAGTACCTGCATCAGAGATGCAAGCTATCTTCTGTCCTGCCTTAAGCCTACTTACTAAGCCCGAAGTAGTGCCATGCTCATTATACTTATGATGAGCCATGAGCTTATTCTTTATCTCAAAATGCTTTAAAAGCACACCCGATGTACGAGTATCCTCGCACAAGATAAGATCTACCTCCTTTAAGATACGAATAGCTCTAAAGGTAATATCCTCCATGTTTCCAACAGGTGTTGGCACTAAATACAATATCCCCATATTGTGCGCAAATGTAAATTAATAAAAGAAAAAGACAAAAGAAATTATATTTTTTTACAACTATGTCATTTTAATTCACACCTTTTTTTATATATTTACAATAAGAAAAATAGGATAACTTATTTGTAATTTTGTCCCTACTTTAATGGTAAAATAGCTATCTTTGCACTATATAAAATAAAAGCAATGGATAATATTAACGGAGAAAGACGGCATCAAGGTCGTATAGAAGTAATATGTGGTAGTATGTTTTCGGGTAAAACGGAAGAGCTTATTCGACGAATGAAGCGAGCAAAGTTTGCCAAACAAAGGGTAGAGATATTTAAGCCCGCTATAGATGTACGCTATTCTGAAGAAGAAGTAGTAAGCCACGACCACAACTCTATCCTATCTACGCCTATAGGCTCATCTGAAAGCATTCTCCTTTTAGCTTCAGACATAGACGTTGTGGGCATTGATGAAGCACAGTTTTTTGACCAAGGCCTTGTCGAAGTATGCAACACGCTTGCAAAAAACGGTATGCGTGTCATAATAGCAGGGCTGGATATGGACTATAAAGGTGTGCCTTTCGGGCCTATACCTGCCCTATGTGCCATAGCCGACAATGTTACTAAAGTGCATGCTATATGTGTAAAATGTGGTGCGTTAGCTTATCTTAGCCATCGGCTTGTAGCTAATGAGCACCGTGTTCTGCTTGGAGAGCAAGGCGAATACGAGCCTCTTTGCCGCGATTGCTACAACAAAGCAATACTCGCGGACGAGTCTATAAAGAAATAACCACCCCATTAAAAGCTTATGTTACACCCTATTTCATTAGATAAATTTCTACGCTGGACGGTCATTACACTGATTCTTGCAGCTGTGTTTTTTACGCTTAAAGCCCTCTCCGAAGTGCTTTTGCCCTTTTTCATAGCTTGGCTTTTGGCTTATCTGCTTTACCCTGTAGTAAAGTTTATACAATATAAGATGCATGTAACATCGCGAGCTATAAGCATCATTATTACCTTTATCCTTATAATAGCCATCATCGCAGGTATCGTCTTTATCATTGTGCCGCCTTTCATAAGTGAGATGGAAAAGCTCGAAGTGCTGGCAAATAAATACATACAAAGCAATACCCATTCTAACAACATTGCAGCCATGCTTAAGCAATGGTTTACCACTCATAGATTTGAGATAAACCATTTCTTAAAAAGTCGCGACTTTACAGATGCCATCAAAACTGCCATGCCACAGGTATTCGCCCTATTGGGGCAAACTGCTAACGTGGTGTTTTCTGTCATTGCCTCTTTTATCACATTATTATATATGTTCTTCATCTTACTCGATTATGAGTCGTTAGGAGAGAACTTCTTTAAAATGATACCACGAAAGTGGCGCTCTTTCTCTCGAGTGTTGGCATCTGATGTAGAAAAAGCACTCAATAGCTATATTCGTGGGCAAGGCATGGTAGCTCTATGTATGGCTATCATGTTTTGTATAGGCTTTTCTATTATCGACTTCCCCATGGCTATAGGCTTAGGAATACTCATAGGCATACTCGACCTTGTACCTTATCTACACGCCCTGGCTCTTATCCCTACTGCTATCTTAGCACTTATGAAAGCTGCCGATACTGGACACAACTTCTGGATGATATTCGGAGGAGCTTTGCTCGTTTTTATTATAGTGCAGATTATAACAGATATGGTAATAACACCTAAGATAATGGGGAAAGCTATGGGCTTAAACCCTGCCATGCTGCTATTATCACTATCCATCTGGGGAGCACTACTGGGATTTATAGGGCTAATCATAGCCTTACCACTTACTACCATCATCATTGCTTACTGGAAAAGATATGTTACAAAAGATGAAGAAGTAATAAAAAACAAGTAATGAAAACTCACAGAATAATATTTTAAAATAAATAATAACAGCACAAACTAAAATTATCACCTCTGCCACATTATGAAAGCAAAAATCAATTGGAAACATTTCTTAGTACTTTTCATCGTAATAGGTGGGCTATATTACATCACACGCTCCATATTGCTAACCTGTGCTATCATGGTTATTCTCCTGCTTATAGACGGACTACTTATGCAATACGAACACCGTAAACGAGGAGAAAAAGAAATTAAAGATATTACAAAAAAGCTAAACGACGCTGAAAAGGATTCTTGAAAATGGACAAACTAATAGCTCTATATGAAAAATATTTAGGATATACACCCCTAAACACTCAGAAGATACCACTATCAGGTAGCAATAGAAGCTACTACCGCTTTACTGATAAAGAGGGGAAAACTATAATAGGTGTAAAAGGAGTAAGCAAGGAAGAAAACCATGCTTTCATATATCTTGCTAAACACTTTTATACAAAACAGATACCTGTACCAAAGGTATTAGCAGTGAGCGATGATGAGTTATATTACCTACAAAGCGATCTGGGGCAATTATCTCTATACGATGCCTTAAAAGGAGGTCGTGAGGCTAACGGTAAATACAATCTTAAAGAAATAGAACTGTTAAAAAAAACTATACGTGCACTGCCCAACATACAGATAAACGGAGCACATGGGCTTGATTTTAGCAACTGCTATCCACAGCCTGAGTTCGATAAAGAAAGCGTACTATTTGACCTTAACTACTTTAAATACTGCTTTCTAAAGTCTACAGGCTTAGATTTTCATGAATTAAAGCTTGAAGCTAACTTTCAGATGCTTGCTAAAGACCTTACAGCAGAACCCATGCAAGCCTTCTTATATCGTGATTTCCAAGCACGAAACGTAATGTTAGACCATAACGGGAACCCCTTTTTTATAGATTTCCAAGGAGGGCGAAAAGGTCCTTACTACTACGATTTGGCGTCTTTTCTATGGCAGGCAAGCGCAAAATATCCCTTTAAATTGCGCCGACAACTTATAGCAGAATACTATGAAAGCCTAAAACAATACACCGAAGTGCCATCTGTAAGACATTTCGTAAGTCGCCTTTCGCTCTTCATACTATTTCGCACATTACAGGTATTAGGAGCCTACGGCTTTAGAGGATACTTCGAGCATAAACAGTATTTCATCAATTCCATACCATACGCGATACAAAACCTACGCGATATGGTTAACACCGATGGCTTACATTTCCCTTATCCGCACCTTATGGATATACTTAAAAGGCTCATTAACCTGCCACAGTTTAGCCCTAAGGACGAAACTTCAACTAAAACAAAAGACCATTTAAGCCTGCTACATATAGACAAATCGGGAAATACTTCCGATAATATCCAGCAGCATAAAGATAAAAGCAAACTGGTAGTTAAAGTGTTTAGCTTCTCTTTTAAGAAAGGAATACCTGACGATGATAGTGGTAACGGAGGAGGCTACGTCTTTGATTGTCGCAGTACACACAACCCCGGACGCTACCCTCTTTATAAAGACCTTAACGGACTAACAGAGCCAGTAATACGATTCCTTGAAGATGATGGTGAGATACTAAACTTCCTAAAACCTATTTACGCCCTTGCCGATCATCACGTAAAACGCTATATAGAACGTAACTTTACCCATCTTATGTTTTGCTTTGGCTGCACTGGTGGACAACATCGCTCTGTATATAGCGCACAACATTTAGCCGAACATATTCATAACAAATTTAACATAGAGGTGCATATCATTCACCGAGAGCAAGGCATTAAACAGATACTATTACCTAAATAAGTTGATGCAATAAAGCTACATTCTTTTTCCTTTCTAAGCTCTATGATATCACCTTGTTTAGCCTATACTGTTTAAAGTATATCATATACCAAAGAAAAAGCATTTTTTATAATATGTAAAGCTCACAAATAAAAAACAAATAATCCTTATATATTCTTTAAAAGAGAAACATATAAGGGTTATTTGTTATAATATTAAAGCCTCTTAATGTAAGATGCCTACAAAATAAAGATTTATTATTTGTTTAATTTTTTAGCAAGATACTGTTCTTCATGGTATGTTAAAGCCATAAAGACAATGGAAAGAATACAAGCTATGAGAAGCAGTATAAAGGTTATATCCCAACCCCAGTCTTTAGCAACATAGCCTATAACGATATTAGCAAGTAATGCTGTACCAAGCACATAGCCCATAAAGCCTGTTAAGCCTGCTGCAGTACCTGATACGTTCTTAGGAGCTAAGTCGAGTGCCTGAACACCTATTAACATCACAGGACCATAGATAAAGAAACCTATAGCTATTAAGCAGCCTATTACTACATTAAGATTGTCGAGGAATTGCCAATAAATAACAATAGCAACAGCCACTAACACCATAAATAATATAGTAGGTAGAGCACGACGCCCTTTAAACACTTTATCCGATAGCCAGCCACAGATTATTGTTCCGGGAATAGCTGCCATTTCGTAAGCAAAATAAGCCCAACCTGCACTTTTTATGTTAATACCCTTCTCGGTAAGAATGGCAGGAGCCCAGTCTAAACAGCCATAACGCACCATATAAACAAAAGCATTAGCAAAGGCAATATACCATAAAAACTTATTAGTAAGCACAGTGCGGAAAATCTCTTTAGTAGAAAGCACTTCCTCCGACTTTTCACTATACCCCTTTGAAGCCTCTCCAGACCACTTCTCGATAGAAGGTAAAGCGCACGACTGAGGTGTATCGCGTATCAAACAGTAAGCTATGATAGCTATAATTCCAGCTACTGCTGCAGGGAAAGCGTAAGTACCTATAAGGAAATAACGATCTTTGTCGGCTCCATAAAATAATGAACCAAACCATACAGCACCATATACTGCCATAGGACCTACCAAAGCACCACCTACGTTATGGGCACAATTCCAAAAAGACATCCATGTTCCACGCTCCTTAATAGAAAACCAGTGGGTCATAACCCTACCACACGGAGGCCAGCCCATACCGTTAAACCAACCAACGAGGAAGTTAAGTGCTGCCATTAAGATTATAGCCAGCGACTTATGCTCAGCACCCAAACACTGCACAGGCACTATCATAAACAACATAGCTACAGCAGCAAGTATTAACCCCAAAGGTAAGAATGTACGAGCATTGCTCCTATCGGAAATACTTGCCATGATAAATTTTGAAAAACCATAAGCTATAGCATTCATTGACAAAACAATACCAAGCTCATCTTTTCCAAAACCTAACCCATCTAACATAGGAATGGCCATAGAAAAGTTCTTACGAACTATATAAAAACCAGCATATCCTATGAATATACCAATAAATACTTGCCACCGCAATGAGCGATAACGTGAGTCGGCTTCAACTCCTGTTTGAGCCTCCTTATACTTAGGAGGATTTAAGAATTTCCACATAACTTTTTAAATTGTTTATTTTGTTGTTATTTTAAAATGTTAGTTTATAGATTTTATCTAAATTTAGGTTTCTAAAAAGATTTTATCCACCTCTTATATTAAAAAGTGGGCGTCCTTTTAAGCGTCTCTGATACATCTTATAGAACTCAGAGGCAAAGATAAACAATTATTTTATATAACAAAAGAAAAAAGCCATATTTTACATTAAAAATTTTACTTTGCGAAGAAGTGGCGTTTCCTATAAGGTTAGAAACGGACTTTTTTGGCTTCGATACGAAAAGACGCTTAACCTTTATTATAGCTACAAAAACGGCAGAGACAGGTATATTTACATGGAAAAAATATACCTGCTTTACATTATATATATAAGTAAAAGAAAAGAAATATTATTACTTAGAATTGCTATTGCTACATGGTAATAAGATACCAAAGCACATCTATATATAAATAAGAGGTAAACATTTTGCAAGGAAAAAGAATCGAGCAAAAAGGAAAAATAAATTATTTTTAGTATAAAAATAGATTAAAAATGCAGTAAAATTAATTTATTTTTATTTCCCGCCTATAATGTTTTTCTTTATAAAAGTAGGTTTTCTGTGGCTTAAAGGGCGAGCTATGCTCGTATGATTATAAGGCTATAGTATGGCTTTTATAAGGCAGTAAGTGGCTATATAAAGCAGCGTAGCCTCTAAAAAAAGAGGCTACGCTTATTATAACAATTAAAAAGCTTTATAACATTGTTTACAAATGAAGATTATGCCCCATACGTGTTTGCTTCGTTTTTAGGTAACGATAGTCGTACTTGTTAGGGGTAATCTCAATAGGAACGTTTTCGGTTATTTCCAGTCCGTATGCTTCTAAGCCCACTCTTTTGGTGGGATTGTTAGTTATTAACCTCATTTTGTGTACACCGAGGTGTCGGAGCATCTCTGCGCCGCTACCATATTCTCTCTCATCGGGTCGGAATCCGAGGTGTATATTAGCATCAACGGTGTCTAAGCCTTGTTCTTGCAGCTTGTAAGCAGCTATCTTATTCATAAGCCCTATGCCACGTCCTTCTTGCTGCATATATATCAGTACTCCCTTACCTTCTTTCTCTATCATCTCCATAGCTTTATGCAACTGTTCGCCACAATCGCACCGACAGCTTCCAAATATATCTCCCGTAGCGCATGAAGAGTGTACTCGCACCAATATGCTTTCATCTTCTTTCCACTCTCCTTTTACTAAAGCCATGTGTTCGATGCCATTGTTTTTTTGTTGGAAAGGAATGAGCTGAAAGTTTCCATACATAGTGGGTAGTTCTACCTTTTCGCCCACTTTGATACCTGCTTCTCTGTCTAAGCGATAGGCAATAAGGTCTTTAATGCTAATAATCTTCATTCCCCACTCTTTGGCTTTCACCTGCAAATCGGGCATTCGTGCCATAGTGCCGTCTTCGTTCATTATCTCCATTAACACTCCTGCAGGGTAACAGCCGGCTAAGCGGCATAGGTCTACAGCTGCTTCTGTATGCCCTGAGCGCTGCAACACACCATTCTCTTGTGCGTAAAGAGGATTTATATGTCCCGGACGTCCAAAGGTTTCGGGCTTTGAAGTGGGGTCTGCAAGGGCTTTTATGGTTTCGGCTCTATCGTGAGCAGATACTCCCGTAGAGCAGCCTTCAAGTTTGTCTACAGTAACCGTGAAAGGAGTTTCCAGCATAGAGGTGTTGTTAGGTACCTGATGTGGCAGCTCCAGTTCTGTAGCTCTTACTTTAGTGATAGGCACGCATAGCACTCCACGCGCATTTTTAAGCATGAAATTCACCTTTTCAGGAGTTATAAACTCCGCTGGCATTATTAAGTCGCCTTCGTTTTCACGATCTTCATCGTCTACAACGATAATGAATTTGCCTTTTTTAAAGTCTTGCAGTGCATCTTCAATGCTATCTAATTTAAAGTTTTCCATATAGTTACTATTTATAATTCATTTTTCTTTAACTTCTGCTTTTCTGTATTCTTTCTATGATATTATTATTAACTTTTGTTATTTCTTTTAGGTTTCGGTATAAGCGAAATCTGAAACGCCACATTCTTAAGTAAAAGAATATGCCCAGAGGTATTATGAGTGCTGAAACAATATTCAGCCATTTTTTCTCAAATGGGCGTGTGTGTGCCTTAGTAGCAATGATAGGATACTTGTTTAGTTCGCTTAGTATAAAGCGATCTTTAGTATTACTCAAATCGTCTATAATATCTTCCAAAAGTGCGTTTAGCTGTTCTATCTTATGGTCGGCATGATATTTAAAGAACACTTTTATAGGGTTAGGAGGCGATGTGAGCCGCTTATCCTTGTGGTATCTTGCAATGTCTTCATTAATCTGCTTAAGTGTCAGAGCATCTTTATGATAATCAGGATCAGAGATAAGCACTTCTTTTCTTAATATGTTTCGTTTCATTCTAATGCCCAAGATGCGTTTTAAGGTGTTCTTATATAAGTCGGCATTAAAGAACATAGAATCGTTATTAGCCTTATATGTAAAGAACAAAGCCATAGGTATCAGTACTGCCGGCGAGAGTCCTTTACCAAACCATATAGCCCAAGCACCTTGCTGGGACATCTTATACCCTGTATTATCTAAGATATAGAATATTATAAAAACTATAACACTTACTATAATAGGCAGCCCGAGCCCTCCTTTACGTATAATAGCCCCAAGCGGAGCACCTATGAAAAAGAAGATAAGACAGGTCAGGGCAAGTGTAAACTTGTTAATCTCCTCTATAGTATGCTGCCTTATTATCTTATCAGCATCGCTGGTTATCATGCTTTTAAACTCCAGTTCTCCCACTTCTTGCTGAACGTTAGCCAGAGCCATATCCACTACTGTTCGCCGTTTATCGGTGGGCAGATGAGCAAAAAGGGAATCGATATTAAAATGTTTAGAACTTTCTATCCTTCTAACCTTTTCCTGTTGTGCCGTTTTTAGTATAGGGTGTGGATAATATGCCTTCTGCATATCTTTATAATATGCTTTTCCTACGCTGTCATATACTTGTATTAGAGAGTCTTTATCGTGTTGTATCTTGGCTAAACTCTTTGTACGTGCATCGTTAGAGAGGCCTGCAACCTCAGTAAGACTAAAGTCGCCATTGAAGTCTATAACTATCTTTTTATGCGCAAAAGTTTCTCTACGATATGGCACGCTTGAGCTGTTTCCTATCTCTTGGTCGCGCATATTTTCAAACCACTCTCCATTCCACAGGTTAAGAACGAGGTGTTTTTTCTCTGCTGTAGACTGAAGCATACCCGAATCGGCAAGTATTATAGCCTGATCTTCGTAGCTATCGGTCATACGATACACCATTATATTATATAAATGGCCTGTTTTAAGATTTTTTTTCTCAACATAGAGGTTAGTTTGTGGAATGCCACTATAAAACACTCCTTCCGGTATTTCCAGCTCTGGGCTCTTTTGCTTCATAGATATAATAAGCTGATAGAGATGCTTCTGCGCTACAGGAGCAATATTATTCTGGAAATAAAACGATAATAGTGTTATAAGAATGGTTATGCCTATTAACCCTCTAAAAGACTGAAACAAAGATATTCCTGCCGCCTTTATGGCTGTTAGCTCCGAACTTTCGCCAAGGTTACCATAAGTCATCAGCGACGATAGCAACACAGCAAGCGGAAGAGCCTGTGGCACCATCATTAAAGCCATGTAACCAAAAAACTGTGCAAGCACATCTATGGTAAGCCCTTTACCTATAAGGTCGTCTACAAAACGCCATAAAAACTGCATCATCAGTACAAAAAGACTGATGAAGAAAGTGCCTACAAAGAGTAAACCAAACTGCTTGGCAATGAATATATCTAATTTTTTGAAGCGTAACATTTATTAATGCACCGATGCATTGATATTTTATATTAGGTGCAAAAGTACATAAAAAAAGGGAGAACTTTGCTTTTTTACTTTTTATTCTTACCAATACCTTTCAAAAGGATATACTTTTTTTTGATAGTGAAAAGACTTATTCCTTATTAACATTCTGATGTATTATCAAAAAAAGTTATACCTTTGTAGGGGAATATACATTTTATATATATAAAGATGTATAACACTAATATCACTTTTTTCTATTATAGCAAATAATATAAACCTAAATATAAAAGCTAAAATGTGTGTTAAAAAAATTGTAGCATGTATGTTTTTCTTTGCTACTTCGTTATTAATAGCAGCGCAAAGCGTGTATACTATTTATCCTGTACCTCACAGCCAACAGCTCTTAGGAACAAGGGCTTCTTTTACAAAGGTGGTAAATGTAGTAGCAGATGCTTCTATAGATAATGTTACTGTGGCTCGTATTAAAGAGCTATTAGCATCTAAAGGGCTAAGCGTACGGCTTGGTAAGGAAGCTAAGAATAGTCTTTCAAACGTCTTTCTTGGTGTGGCTCACAGCAATGGTGTAGCTAACAAGATAATGAAAAAATGGCATATAACGCCAGATGTAATTGATAAAAAAGGCAAGTTTGACAAGCACTTGCTTTATCTTACCTCTCAAAAAGGTAGGGCTAACGTTCTTATACTTGGCGAGAACACCGATGCTACATTTTATGGTATAGCGTCTCTTGAGCAGATATTAGATAATGGTACGCAAAACTTAGCTTGTGTAAAGATAGACGATTATGCTGACATACAATATCGTGGCGTTATAGAAGGCTATTATGGTGTGCCTTATACTGCCGAAACTACAAAAGACCTTTTCCGCTTTATGGCACGTTATAAGATGAATAGCTATATGTATGGTGCAAAGAGCGATCCTTATCATTCACAAAAGTGGGAAGAGCCTTATCCCGACTCTATTACTTCTGAACAAAAGGCTATAGGCTATTTATCTGCCCCTATGCTGCGTGATATTACCAAGACAGCCCATAATAATAAGGTAAACTTTATTTGGGCTATTCACCCCGGAAGTGCTTTCACCCAGAACAAGGACAACAATGTTATAGGCAGGATAATGAATAAGTTTGAGAAGATGTATCAGCTTGGCGTGCGCCAGTTTGGCATTTTTGTAGATGATATTGGTGTACCTTTAGATAGTATTAGTCTTTCACTGAACGCAAAAAGGCTAACAGAAGCTCAGCAGGCTGTGGAGGCTATGTGGAACAAAACATATAAATCGGCTGCCGACACGGTAAAACCTATCAACTTTGTGCCGCAGCTGTACGCTTATTCATGGTTTAACGACACCGTGCGACATAACTTTTTCAAGGCTTTAAGCCACACCCCGAAACAGGTTGTGGTATATATTACTGGGGCTAAGATATGGAGTGTACCTAATTCGCACGACTTATCTGTGGTATCAAAGAGCTTCGGGCGTCCTTTAGCATGGTGGTGGAACTATCCATGTAATGATAACGATATGAGCAAACTTTTCGTTAGCGATACTTATACTAACTTTGCCGACGAACGTTGGATAGACAACAACGCAAGGTTAGAAGCTACTTTAAATGGTGCAAGTGCATTAATCTCTAACCCCATGCAGCAAGGAACAGCCTCTAAGATAGCCCTTTTCGGCTTAGGCGACTATGCTTGGAACCATAAAGGGTTTGATAATGAGAAGAGCTACAGGGCAGCCTTGTGTGCCGTAGTAGGTAAACAGCGTGCTAAGGCTTTTTGTCATGTATCAAAATATCTGCGTTATTATGACGACAACCCTCTAAAAGACCTTATTGCTGCATATAAGAAAGATGGGAAAACTACAGCTTTAAAGGCTGAAATGGAGCTTTTGATAAACGAATGTAACACCTTTGAGGTGATGAAGCGTTCTGCTAACGAGCCAGATAGCTTGCTTTATGCCGACATTAAGCCTTGGATAGAAAAGGTGAGCGATATGGCTTTTCTTATACATGAGATGCTTACAGCTATAGACGCAAAAAGAGAAGGTAAGCCTTTTGCTGCTTTCTATCAAAACAAGCTCTTATCGCTTGCTGCCGATTTAGACGACAACGGCAAATATAAGTTTAGCATTCTTGATGGTATGGGTGATGATATAAAGCTAAGTCGTATATCGGCAGAGCCTTCACAAAAGGTTATGCGCCCATTTATAACTTTCTTAGCAAAACAATTGCAAGGAGAATAATTCTTTATACTTTATGCTTTTATATGTAAGCCACGAAGTAAATCAGGTTTACCTCGTGGCTTCTTCTTACTTTCTTCTTACATTATTGCGTTAGAGAAAAGTACTTTTCTTGTTTTCTTTAGTTTGTTATACCTTAAAGAGAGGTTTACTTAAAACCAGTATGTACCAGCCTCTGGGTTAGCATCACCTTTTAGTTGGTAATATAAGTTTTCTATTATTTCTTTGTAACTAAGCCCAAGATTGTTTTGTATAGTTTTTATTAATCGCTGCGTCTTTGGCTCTAAAGTTTCTATTTTGGGTAAAGATCCGTCTTCGCCCATTTCCACATCTCCAGAATATTCTTCTCCCCAACAAGCATAAACCATCACAGGTATATAGAATGTAGGGTACCACAAGTTATCTTCTTTCTGCTCTTTCGTTGGAGTCCATGATGCTACCTGCTTATAGTTATGTGTGTGTTCGTTTATATGGTCGTTAGTAATAAAGTCTACCTTCTTGTAAGTTATATCCTTTTTTCCTTTCGCTTCCATCAGCTTAACGGCAAGTTTGAAGGTTTGTCGACTATATCCAAAGGTCATATATCCCTTAAATCCCATTGGGTTTTTTAGTCCGTTATATTTTGCATTATCATCGTGCATGGTCTTTCCAAACGGTGTAGGATCAATATAATCATATCTAAAGAAATCGTTATTATTAGGATTATCTATATTTTTATCGAAATCGTTTAAAGGTTTTACATCTTCTGGCACAAAGAAGTGTTGTAACTTGTCTTCTTTCCCGTTAGCAACCATTTCTGCTGTAATATCTTTTCCATTAGCATCAAAATAGTGTATATCTAAAGCATAAGCCCTTGCAGCCTCAGTGTTAAAACTACTGTTAGAGCTAAAGGCATAAAGATATTTTGGATTATTTTTATCGGCTACCCACTGGTTGTTTTCTAATCTGAACTTAAAAGTAGGCTTTGGCGTTATAAACGTAGTGCCTGCCATTCTGGCGTTTTCATGAAAACCTGTATAACCATGTAGATGTCCGTAAACTATCTTAACCTCTACGCTTGCAGGTATAGGTCCAGAGAGGTGCTGTCCTTCTGTCTTCTTGCTATTATCTACAGGCATTTCGCTGCTGCATGCTATAAACGATACCGCTATAAGGACTACAATAGCAAGGGAGAGTAATATGTTAAAAGTTTTTTTCATTGTTGATATGTTTTTAATTGTTATTTTTCTTTACTTAATCTCTATAGGTAATATAGCCTGAAAGTCCCACAGGGCGTTAGTAATCTGACCATTTGAGGGGATATAAAAATCGGACGCTTTATGGTTTTCATCAAATTTGCTCATATTTCCAGAGTGCATTAAAGATATTTTTAAATCAAATTTCCTTCCTGCTTCCTTAAAGATAACAAACCCTTTAAATCCCATTGGGTTTTCTTTCCCTATAAATTTTCCTTTGTAATCATCTGCATAGACATAATCGAAAGGCAACTTGCTTTTATCCTTTTCACGAATAGAGATATTATTTTTATCTGTTTTAAATAGTTGAAAGAAATGTTGATGTATTTTATCTTGGTCGTTTTCAAAGAACTGATCATTCATAAGCTGATGGTCTTTATTATAATAATCTATCTTTAACATGTATACCGTCCTTGAATCTTTAGTGTTGTTTTTTACTACAAACTTATCACTACCCTTAGAAGTATCTATATGAAACCCCTGACTTTTCTTATCATGATTATTATCTACTGTATAGTAGATAACCTGCGTATTGTTAGTAAGTATTACATCTTCTGGCAAGAGATTAGCAGAAAAGCTCTTCCCCTCTTTGAGCTTACCTTCTATGAGTGTAAACACAGAAGAGAAAGGATCTTCATGATGCTTGTTATTAATTTCGTTTTCAGGCTGAGCAGGATCGCTGCTACAACTTGCTATCATTATGCTACTTAATATGAGTAAGCTACTCAGTAATGTTGTAAATGTTAATCTTTTCATTGTTTATAAAAGTATTAATAGTTATTATTAAAATTTCCAGCCCATTGTTATGCTGATGTTTCTTCCGAGATCGTGCGAATAATAACGTGCTCGGTTAGTATATTCTTTATACTCTTTATTAAAGACATTTTCGCCTATTACGCTAAGAGATAGAGCATTATGAGCATCTATAGTCCATGACACTCCAGCTTCAAAACCAAAAAGATTATATGCCTCAGGAGCTGTGTTTATGAGGTCGGTACTTGGGTCGAACCTATACTGCCGTGCTACAAAGTTGTGGTTAAGAGCTATCCATGATGCCCATTGCCTTATAGGTTTAGGTGTATAAGTAATGCTATGACTAAAGCGAAAAGATGGTATATATGGTAGGTAGTTGCCTGTACTCTGCTCGTTAGCCCATATCATAGAGGTCATAAAATGGTAGTCTATAGAGTTTATAGGTAATATATGTAAATCGAAGTCCATACCACGAAAGAAGGCATTAGTCTGCATATATTTAAATATAGGGTATGTGCCTGATATTACAGTGATATTTTCATGTGCAGGTCTGTCGTACATATAGTTTCTTATCCATTGTAGATAAGCATCAAGGCGTAGCTTAATATAAGTACTTTTATATTGCACTGACGTAACCCACTTATAGCTATTTTCAGAGCTAAGAGTAGAGTCGCCAATGATATATCTACCCGATCCAAGTTCGTTACCATTGCTATAAAGCTCGTAAACGTGTGGTGCGCGCCATGCAGCTCCGAAATTAGAATAAACTGTTAATAGCCTGTTTACTTTATATTGTGTACCGATGTTATAAGTAAAATTAGAGAAAGAGCGATGTCCACCATAATAATGTCCTGTCCAATCGTATCCTGCAGCCTTAGTATCCTGCTTGTCGTATCTTGCTCCAAGCTCCACATTCCATTTGCTTTTATTATATTTTTGAATAGCATATATACCTAAAGTGTTTTCTACATAGTTAGGTATAATAGGTACTACACCTGTGCCGCGTTCGTTTTTGTGATTAGTATAACAATGTTGTATTCCCATTTCTGACTGCCATTCATCATACCTTTTATGCCAACGTATTTTGTTTTGCAGTGATTGTAAATGCAAACTTACCGCAGGTATTTCAGAAAGATTCTCTCTACGTATTCTGTTTTCTTTACGATCATCTTTCTGAAAAGAAGATAACCAGCTAAAGTCTCCTATACCGTTAGCAGCGTAATACATCTTAAAAGTTACATTGTTATGTACCACATGCTGAAAAGGATATGTTATATGTCTGGTAAAAGGCGTAAAGACGACAGGCTTTCCGAGCGAGATACGTTCTGCAAGAAGGGAGGCTTCTCCCATCTGTGCATTAAAGAGCACACCCAGCTTAAGGTCGTATCTCGTAAAAAAGGTTTCCATACGTAGGCTTTTATGCTTAAATCCTAAAGCTCCGGAAAAATTAAGCTCACGCGTCCCAGTGTTGTTAAGTATATACTTTGCAGAGTATTGGTCGCCACTATTACTATATGTAGCTTGCACTCTCCATGCTAAATCGTTAAGAAAAGGCGCAGAACCCTCTGCCCTACCTACTACCTGATAGCGTTTACCATTATCGCCATACATAGTAAGCAGCTTACCCTTTACATGCCTCTTACCATAAGGCAACATAGCTTGCTGCATTACAATAACTCCACCAAGAGCTTCCGATCCATATCTCACCGCTTCTGCACCTTTAACAACTTCTATCTTATCGCTACTGTTTTTATCTACCTCAGGAGCATGATCGTCGCCCCATTGTTGTCCCGTTTGGCGCGCACCGTTTACTATCATAAGCAAACGGTTTCCATACATTCCATGCACCACAGGCTTTGATATCGTTGTACCCGTTCGTATGGCACTTACACCACTAATGCGCTCAAGCATAGTAGCAAGCGACTGACCTAAAGAACGATCTATCGTAGTTTTATCTATCTGGCTGCTAATGGCGTTTACACTAACAAGTTTTCTTTCTCCACTTACAGTTATCCCTCCCAAGCTATATGTTTTAGACTGAACAGAGTCTATCTGCGCACCTGCATGTTGCGGTTTTTGCGCATAGCTCTTAATAGAAGGAATCAAACTAAAGTTAGTAATACAAAAAAAAGTAAAACTAACATAGGCTTTTTTATTCATTCCTACACTATAAAATTTTTAAAAAATATATTAAACAACTTGGCACAACACTTCTTCTTAAAGCAACAACGTTAGTATAAACACAGATTATTAATAAACACACCTTTGTATATATAATATCCTATTTTATATACAAACGACATAAAAACATTGTGCCTAATAAAAAGAAACAAGCGTCTAAGCAAATCTTAGACAAGACTAAAAAGTGGGTGGAGAATGAGCATTAACAGAGCTAACAGGACGCCAAACAGTAATTTCTTTTATTTCATAATGTGCTATAAGAATACCTACAAGAATAGGAGTAAAGATAATATTCTTTGCTGATTCTGACTTTAGCCATATAAAATGACAGATAGAACAATAAGGCTTTATATCTGTGTCCTGATATACCTTTTGAGTTTTAGATGTTTGTGAGATGTTTTGGTAAAGGTGTAGGTCAAGACTTTTGCTTATATGAGATGCAGTGAACACTAATAACAGTATCCACGCATAAAACAAGCTATAACTCCTTTTCTTTACTAAACTCATCTTGCCGCTATATAGACTTTACAAATCTAATAATATCTACTGACAAAAGTATTATTTTTCATGCATTATCACGTATATAACATCTATTATTTAGCTAATATTAAGATTTCACCTGCTATAATAATAATGTATATATGCCTTTATATGCTGTGATAAAACATTAAAGACATTGATGCAAAACGCTTAAAAAGATAAGTGTTTTACCTACTATATGTTTTGGTGTTTATAAATCTTTCATTTCTATAATAAAATGTTTTTTCAAAGCTATCGCACATGATCTGTGTTAAGAATTACAAAGAAAACTGCTGTTTGTAAACAAGTTATGAAGATTTTCGACAGTCTTTTTATACCTTTGCATCAATAACATGAAGCAGAGGTACGGTGGTAACTCTTTCTCACATAGGAACGTACTGTGTAATTATACCCTTTTAAAGGGTTTTAATTCAGATGCTTCGAAAGTATTTAATGATGAGATTTTTAAAAGTAATTGTATTCAGTTTATTAATTAATTTGTTTTCTGTAAGTGTTAATGCTGAAGAAAAAGTAAATGGTAATGAGTTTAATTGGAAACCAGTAATAGACGCCATTATTCATTTAGAGAGTAGAGGAAAAGCAAAAGCTGTTAATGGGCAATATGCCGGAGTATTACAAATATCTCCTGTTCTTGTAAAAGAGTGTAATAACATTTTGCAAGCAAGAGGTAGCAAAAAGCGTTATACCCTGTCCGATCGCTTCAATGTTCAAAAATCAAAAGAGATGTTTTTGGTTATTCAGTCATTTCATAACCCTTTGAACAATATAGAGAAAGGCATTCGTATTTGGGCTGGAGGCATAAGATACAGCATTGCCAAAACTCAAAAATATGTGCAAAAAGTTTTTGCTGTTATGAAATAATGCTGGTTTTTAAATAAACTCAAGATTCATAAATTTGTATTTTTTCTGGCTTATTCTTTTTAAAAAAAAGAGTAAGCCAGTTTTTTTTATTACTATTATTCTTTACCTTTGCATAAATAATAGATAAAGATGAAATTGTTTTATCGTATAATAATAGCATTATATGTTACGTCTTTTTCCTTTTTACAAGTGATAAAAGCTCAAGAACAAGCTTTTAGCAGTTCTACGCATTATGCAAAGAGAATGGAGACTTTTCTAAAAGAAGGCAAATTGCCTACAGGCAAAGTAATAATGTTTGGTGATAGCCATATGGAATATGGAGGCGATTGGAATCGTTTTTTTCACACCGACCACCTTATTATAAACAGAGGTATTGTTGGAGATGATGCCATAGGAATGTATCATAGGCTGTCAATGGTCATTAAAGCTAAGCCTCGTGCGGTGTTCTTTAGCTGTGGCACGAACGATTTAAGCCATAACTTACCCATAGACAAGGTGTTTTGTAACATTGTCAAGACTATCGAAAAGTTACACAATGGAAGCCCTCATACACAAATTTTTGTTTGTAGCCTGTTTCCTCTTTGTCCTTCTAAAGGTGTGTGGAAACTGCTATCAGGTAAAGAAAAGATGATAAAAGAATTAAACAAAAAGTTAGAGCAATATTGCTTTCAGCACAGATATACATTTATCGACCTCTATAAAAAGCTGCTTTTATCTATAAACTCAGAATATATGAACCCTATCTTTTCCATAGATGGACTACACCTTTCTAAAGAAGGTTATAATGTTTGGGTAGATGAAATAAAAAAATATATCGTTACAAAGTAATGCTAATCTAAAAGTATTAGCCTAAACAGCTGTTTAGGCTAATATGCTTTTATGAGTTTGTCTTAACTATCTTTGTTGGTGCCTGAGAAGCATTACGCCGATTAACTACAGTTACTATAGCCTGTGCTAAGTTAATAAAAGCCTGCCCTATCATAGTGTTTAGATTTGTTACAATAGGTTCGCCTTTATCTCCACCCTCACGAATACTTTGTACAATAGGTATTTGAGCCAACAGTGGAGTATTCATTTCCTTAGCAAGATTTTTACAACCATCTTTGCCAAAGATATAATATTTGTTCTCAGGAAGCTCCTTTGGTGTAAACCACGCCATATTTTCCACTAAGCCAAGTATAGGGATATTCACCTTATCATTTTGATACATATCTATTCCTTTACGAGCATCTGCCAACGCTACTTCCTGTGGTGTAGATACTATTACAGCACCTGTGATAGCAAGAGTTTGCATTAACGTAAGATGAATATCACTTGTGCCCGGAGGAGTGTCAAGAATAAAATAATCTAACTCCCCCCAGTCAGCATCAGCTATTAACTGTTTCAGCGCAGAAGTAGCCATACCACCTCTCCACAGGGTTGCTGTCTTAGGATTTACGAAGAAACCTATCGATAGCAACTTTACTCCATACTTTTCTATAGGCTCTATAAGATCCCTATTATCCTTCTTTACTGCAGTAGGGCGAGCATCTTCTACACCAAACATTTTTGGCATACTTGGACCAAAGATGTCAGTATCTAATATACCTACCTTATAACCAAGCTTGGCAAGTGCTATTGCTAAGTTGGCTGATACTGTGCTTTTACCTACTCCGCCTTTCCCTGAACTAACAGCTATAATATTTTTTACATTAGGAAGAAGCTTACCTACTTCGGGACGTGGGGCAGTCTTAAATTCGGTATCAATTGTTACCTCTACTTCCTTCCCTACAGAATAGTGTATTTGTGCTTCTGCAGCCTTAATAGTAGATTTTAGGAAAGGGTCCGTCTCGCGTGGGAAAACAAGTGTAAATTTCACCTTATTCCCTGCTATACTCGGCATGTCTGCAAGCATACCGCTTGCTATTATGTTAGTTTTAGTCCCTGGATATATTACTTTTTCCAGAGCATCTATTATGAGTTTTGGATATAATGTCATAACGTTCACTTTTTTTATCTATATAAATATTTAGCTAAAATCATGCCAGATAACAATAATCTTATAAAAGAAAACGAGTTAGATCAGAAAAACTTTTCAATACTAACAGGTTATCGTGTGGAAATTCTTTCACCACCTCATGTTTCCAAACCGTATGAAAAGGTATGTGAATAGCACTCCCACCTAATTTTAAAACAGGCTTTATGTCCGACTTAAAAGAGTTGCCTATCATGAGAAGTTCTTCCATCTTTACTCCAAAACGATGACAAAGGTTATGATACTCCTCATGGGTCTTATCTTCTACCACTATAAAGCTATCAAAAAAACATGAAAGCCCCGATCTTAAATATTTGTTTTTTTGATCGAGCAGCTCCCCCTTTGTAAATACTATTAGGGGTATTTTACTATTGCTCCTAAGCTGCTTTAGCGTTTCTTTCACCCCTTTTAAAGGCTCTCCTAAAGATGTTAATAGCGTGTCAGACAATTCTAATATACGCATAACATCTTCCCCCTTTATCTTTTTATCTGTTATATTTACTGCGTTTTCTATTAATGATAAAATAAAAGCTTTACAGCCATACCCTAATAAAGGCATGTTTTTTGTTTCAGTAGCAAATAAAGTCAATGACGCTTCTTCAGGAGTAATGCCGTATTGTTCTAATATCTTTATATAACTCTTTTCAGCCTCATCATAAAAGCTTTGACAGTCCCATAACGTATCATCTGCATCAAAAGCTATTAGCCTTATCTTTTTTATATCAAACATAACTTTTATTTTTATTGCAAAGATACTGCTAAGTAACCTATAATACAAAAATAACACTTCCAATTATAAAAAAGAAATAGGTGCTTACACTATTTTCCTAAATATATTACCTTCTTTTATCTTGCCCCTTGTCTAAGCATTACCGTTGCTTCTGCTGCTGAAATGCTAATATTTACCACACTGCTTTCAAGGTAAAAGGAAAGGAGTGAGAAAGAAAAATAAATTATTTTTAGAGCAAAAATAAATTAAAAATGAATCAAAAATAAGTTATTTTTGCTTTCTACAGTCCTCTTCTTACTTCGTGAATGAGTATCTATAAAGGCTTACTTCGTTATCTTCCGCACATAAACTTAAACGGACAGCTGGCGCATATCTCAAGGTCGTCAGTAGGCATGAAAGGCTGCTCTTTGTCGTAAAGCCTCTGTAAGACGGCTTTCAGCTCGCTCATAAACTCATCTCTGTATTTAGCTACATCTATTACCTCTTGCTTATCTATAACAACTATGGGAGAATAGGCTTTTTTATTAGTTTTCTGAATGAAAAGAAGGGCAGGCGCCACCGGTCTATGCTCCTTATTAAAGAGCTCTGGGGGCGTCTTAGGAGTTTGTTTCACCTTGTTATCTGCTATTAACAAGCCATAGAGCATCGACTGCATAACATAGTCGCTTTTATTCTTAATATTATCCGCGCTAAAGATAGAAGGCACATCTGCCATGGGCTTAGCCTCTTTCCTACCTGTTTTATAATCTACCACCCTCATACGTCTTATCATGGTGTTCTTCTCTAACATATAGGTAGCTACATCAAGCCTGTCCACTCTCCCCCCTATACGCTTCTTATAAGGCTTACCCATGAGGCTTATCTCTACTTCGTCTTCCACATCAAACTCATGCGCTATAACCCTAATAGGTGCCACATCATAATCTAAACGCAGCAGCCTGATAAGATATTTCTTAACTACCTCTTTGTTTAATATCTGCAAGCCGTTAAGATTGAGCTTACTACCCTTTTTAAAATCTTTTTTGTTAAACAATTCTAAAGCAATGGCTTCTTCTATCACACTATCAAGAACGTTCGGCTTAAGGATAACCTTCTCTATGTCGGCTTTGGTTAACTCTTTAGCGCAAAAGATGTCATTATACATAAGCTCGGCAGCTTTATGAAAGATATTACCAAAAATCCTGTTATCTATGCTGTCTTCGTCTACTATGTTTTGCTCTTCTATACCCACAACATACTTATAGTAAAACTTTACTGGGCAGGTTATAAAAGTGTTAATTGCCGTTGGCGAGAACTTAGGTATATGCACAAGTTTCTCCATTACTCTCTCATCTTTTTGCACAGGCTCGATAGATATTTTGTGCTGCTGCTGCCCTGCCTTAAGCGTGTATCTACGCACTAAACAAGACGGCTTGCTCCATTCTACCATAAGCTGCAACATAAACCTGCTCATCTCTCCCGTCTTTACCCCCTGTGTAGAGTTGTTGTAAAGGATAGTAACATCGCCAGCACGCTGTATAAGTCGATGAAAATAATAACTAAAGATAGACACCTTATTGTTTACCGTAGTAAGGTCGAAGGCATGACGTATGGCATGAGGTATAAACGACGCATCGTCTACTCCTTTAGGCATATTACCCTCGTTACATGATAAGATAAGTACGTGTTCAAAGTCGAGGTTACGCGTTTCTAACACACCCATTATCTGCACTCCCTTTGCTGGTTCGCCATGAAAAGGCACACTGGTAGCATTGACAAGCTGTGTAAACAACCTACGGAAAATAATAATATCTCTATCCAGATAATAGCTCCCATCTTCTTCAGCTGTCATAAGTTCTATAAGTCTGCTTAGCAAAGTGTACATTCTAAAGACCGACTCTTGAAAGAAAGGATCGCCTTCCGAAGCACCGTTTATGCCCACTACCTTAGTTATCTGCGCAAGCCACTTTACAAAGGCAAGCATGTTTTGTGCATCGTGTGGGCAATATTCTATACCCTCCCACAACACATAAAACTGTCTGTCGGCATTCATCTTTGCTAAAAGCTCCTCTGCATTGCTCCAAACATATTTAGCATAAGGGTGTCTGAGCACGCGTGTGGCATAACGTAAGCGAAACTTTTCCTCCATGAGCGAATAGCCCTCTACCTGTAGCCTTATAAGCTGTGCTATGAAAGAAGCTATTAACGACTGCCTAAGGGGGTAACCAGTGGTAACGTTAAGCTCTTCTACCTCTGTAGGAACACAGTGTATAACGGTCTGTAACAAGCTCTCATCGCATAGCACAATGGCTGTTTTGCGTCCATCTTTATATCGAGAGTTTTCTTTTAGCCACGTTGTTATGTAACGTGCCTGCATATTTTCTGTAGGAGAAGCTATAAACGATATATCTTTTGGTGAATCTAAATTGTTAAACACCTCGTGGTTATAATGAGGCAACTCGTTAGGAAACATCTCTAACCAACGCTGTATATATCTGCCTGCCTCGCGCCCTTTAGAAAGATAATAGTTATCATAATCCCAATAAAAAGCAGCTTTATCCTTTAGCTTATAAAAGAGCTTTTGCTCTACCTTTTGCAGCACATTAAAGCCTACAAAAACATACTTTTTATATGGCAGAGAGAAACGTTCTTTCTCTATCACATCACGATAAAGCATACCCTCATAGGCAAGTCCTAAGGCTCGAAGACGACGTTTATACTCGGTATATATATCAAAGAGCTTGCTCCAAAACTCTTGAAACCTACGCCGCAAGCTATCCTCGTCGACGCTTATGTTAGTAAATACTTTTTTCAGTTCAGAGATCTGCTCTGGGGTAAGATAATCTAACGACTCCATCTCTTTATTAGCACTTAAAAGCCCGAGCAACTTCTCTGTAGGTGCAAGATTCTTATCAATATCATCAAAGTCGGCAAGGAGCAATTCGCCCCACCCATAAAACTGGTCTAAAGGTTCGGCTTTCCGTGTTATATCCATATATACCTTATGAAGAATGCAAATGCTCTTAATGGGGTCCGCTATGGTCAGATCAGACTGTGTACGAAACAGTTCAGATATTGTAATATAGTTAGGCGACCACACAGGGCCATCTGCTCTCTGTGCTATCTCCTGATTAAGAAATAACGCTGCTCGCTTATTTGGGAACACTACTGCCACATGTGCCAAATTGTCCTGACACTTTCTCAGTAAGTCTTCTGCTACGTATGATAAGAAAGATTTCATTTTTTCTCTATTGTTTACCGTTTTTTTAGTTTTCCTTGCTTACTACTTCCACTACTTCTCCACGCATAACATACCACAGATAGCCCGATATGTTACAATAGCCCATCTTCTTAAGAAGCTGCATATAACGTTGCACCTGCTCATGATATTCCTTGCGAGGACTACCAAACTTATAATCTACCACCACCACCTTGCCTTCTTTCATTATAACACGGTCTGGACGCTGCTCAAAACAGCTATCGGTAGTCTTGTCATACTGCAAGATAGCACACTCGTTATATACCTTCCACTCTTGAGAAAACCATTCCTTCACCTGCTCGTTATTGATGGCTGAGGTTATCTGCTGCCTCAGCTCTTTAGATGAAACGTCGTCGTTATATATAATCCCCTCTGCTTCTAAAGCCTGCAAATGGGGTTCTATATCGGCAAAGGTCTTTATAGAAGAAAAAATATTATGCAACACGCTACCCACCTGCATATACCTTTGCCTCTTGCTTACCTCTTGCCCATGTATAAAAGCATCGCTCTTATTACTTTGGCGAAAGCTCACCGCACTGTTAAAAGTTTCTATATCTAACTCCTTAGCTTGTGGCACTATGGTGAAGGGGTTTAGCATAGTCTTTTCTTGGCTTTCTGTTTTATCATATTCAGCTGCTGGTATAAGTGTGCCAAAGGTAAAGGTTATAGGCTCGTCGGCTCTTTGCTGTTCATGTTTATCCTCTTCTACGTATTCTGCTTTTTGCAGCTCTTTTCCTAAAGTCTCTAAGCAGTGCCATAACAGATAGCTACGCCTGTTGCTGTCATTAATATTCTTACCTGATATAAAAAGGTTTTTCCCGGCTCTTGTAAATGCTACATATAGCAGGTTAAGATTATCTATCACGTTTTGGAAATGCTCTTCTTTATAATCGGAAGCAAAGGCACTGTTTTCTAAATCTTTTTTAAAAGATACTGGTATTATAGGTAGTTCAGAGAAAGGTGCTTCTTTTTCCTTGCCATCTACCCAAAAGATAGTAGTCCACTTTTCTAACTCCCAGTCGCAAAAAGGTATCACTACGTTATCAAACTCTAACCCTTTGCTTTTATGAATGGTTAGAATGCGAATGCCATCAACATCTTCTGTCTGTATATTCACCCCACAAAGGTTATCGTCCCACTCCTTAATGAAATCGTCTATGTCTGATGTGTTATTACTCAAATAGTCGTTAAGAGTATCGTAGAAGGTACTTATGTACGCGTTTTCAGTGGGCAGATTATGAAGCTGGAAAAGGTGATAAAGACGGTCTACCAAGTCTACCATAGATAATCGCAATAGCTTATCTCTTTCTAAGACATATTCTTCTGGCAAGAAGCCGTTAAGATGTTTTGCTATAAAATCGGCTTTTTTCTCATAATAATTCTCATCGTATGGTATATCTACAACATCTGAAACTAATATGTGTGTGCGCTCTTTAGCAAAATCTTTATCATGGTTTATCACCTTATAATAAGCTCTTACAAGTTTTGCTCTTGTCAGATTGTCATAAGGCTGTACTATCAAGCGAAGTGCCTCTACTAATATGTTTACTGCCAACGATGCATCTAAGCGAAACGCCTCTTCAGATACTATTGTAATGTCCCTACCCCATGGCGTGGAGTTGATAGTAGTTACTATATCGGCTATCTCACGTTTGCTACGCACAAGAATGGCTATACTCTTCTGTGCATATCCCATATCAAGCAGCCGCTTTATGTTATCAGCCATGTCGCTTAGTATCTTTGCGTTATTATCAGCATCTTTACCGTATAAGCTGGCATGCACAAAACCTCTCTCTTCGCTCTTCGCGCTCTGCTGTTCTACATCAGAATAGGCAAGTTTTAGCTTATCGATCTGCAGTGTGGACAAGTGCTTGGAATTAGAAGAAGTAGTTTTTTTACTATTATCATCGGTGATACTATCCTCTGTTTGGGCATAAACATTAATGGCTTGAGAGAAAAAAGCATTATTAAAACTAATAATATTTTTCTCCGAGCGGTAATTGGTAGCAAGCGTTTTCACCTCTATGGAAGAAGTGTCTACGTAGCTTCCTTGAGAGGGCTTAATACTTTCCTCTATGTTGTTAAGCAGCTCCCAGTCGCCTTGCCGCCACCTGTAAATGCTTTGTTTCACATCGCCCACTAAAAGATTATGCGACCCTGCCTCTGCCATACAATTAAGTAAGAGCTTCTTAAAGTTGTCCCATTGCACCCGCGAGGTGTCTTGAAACTCGTCTATCATGATATATTTTAGCATTGCCCCGATACGCTCAAAGACAAAAGGAATATCGTTATCTTTCATCAGATTCTTTAAAAGCGACTGTGTGTTACTTAACATAAAACGATGATTCTCCACATTATCTTCTTCCACCTGCTTTGCTATCTTATGCAAAAGGCGCAACTTAGAAAAATGAAGCAACACTACCTTGCAGGTGTTATACCTCTTCCAGCCCGCTATGCGGTACGCCTCCATGTCGTACACTATCTTGTTTAAGGCTATGCTCTCTACAAAGGAGTTGAGGCTGTCCTTGTCTGCTTTCTTAGAACATTTAGATGAGTTCCATTGCTTCTTACCATCTATAATTTGTTGTATGGGGTTATATACATCGCCACTCTCTATCTGTCCTTTAGATAGCTTTACGATATACTTATAAGGATAGGCGGCAAAATAGCTGGTTGGGAAACCACTCTCAGCAATGAGCTGCACTATCTTTTCTGCCTTTTCCTTAATATTTTTTTCATACGCATCGCGTTCGCTTCTAAGAGTTTTTATAAAATAAGCTGAAAGGTTGTTGTCCTTAAAAAAGCTATCTAACTGCTTTTCATGTGTCTTATACAGCTCATCAAAGATTTTTTTACCAAACTCTTTAATGTCTTTTACCACATTCCAGTTTTTGTCTTCCTCTATATTAGATGATATATAATCGTCTATCCACTTTAAGACAGGGTCGTTTTCTTTAAGGTTATCAATGAGTTCGTCTACAGCTTTCGCTTCCACTTGTGCTGTGTTAAGGTCTACCCTAAGGTTAGCCGTTAGTCCAAGCTCTTTGCCAAGATTTCTTAACACGGCTTGAAAGAAGGCATCTATGGTCTGCACTCTAAAGTAATGGTATTCGTGTGTTAGCTTTTCCAGCACATAAAGGGCATTATTTCTTATAGTGGCTTCGGTCAATGCAGTGTTAGCCTTTACCTTCTCAAGATAGCTTTTAGACGATGCCAACCCATGCCCTATACCATATAGCTGTGAAAGTATTCGCAGCTTCATCTCGCTTGTAGCCTTATTAGTAAAGGTTACGGCAAGCATCTTGTTATAATCCTCTGGATATTTTACAAGTATTGAGATAAACTCTACTGTGAGCGTAAAGGTCTTTCCCGACCCCGCTGATGCCTTATATACTGTAAGTGTCTTGTTACTATTTGCTATACTCTTCATTACAAAATGTCATCTATACATTTACCAACCTTTAAAAAGCTCAAAGCCAAACTTTATTCCTATCCCCTCATATCGACGGCGGGAGAAGCCTGTAAAGACAGCCATTGAGAACAGCCTGTTAGTGAAGCTATACCCTACCTCTGCATAAGGGAACAAATATTTTACGCCTAATATGCTCATATAAACACGCTCCTTCTCTATTACCCTTCCTACAAAGGGTAACCACGACAACACTAACAACGGGCTTTCGTAAGTAACGTTGCCTCTTACATAAAAAGGAGAGGCGTTATACCAGTTAGAGTTTAACAGCTCAAAGCCCCCACTCCATTCGTCATGCCACCCTTGAGGTATATAGTTTTCGCGAAAGTTATAATAATCTAAAAAATAAGTAGCTCCCTTCCTACTAAAATATCCACCTGCTCCTATACGAAAGGACCATGCCCGCATACAAGGCAAGCCGTAGATATATTGCATATCTGCCTCTAAACGGCTATATAGAACGTTACCCCCAAACATCTTTACCCCATGCTCATACTGTGCTGCAACAGCAAAAGGAGCTTTACGCGTAAAAGGATACCACAACACCGATATAAAAGGAGCTATGGACCTATAAACCTTTGGTCTTCCCACTATGATAAAGCCACTATTATCTATGGCTGAACGATTATGCATAGAGATACCACCCTTTAAAGATAACCTTGTGTAAAGGACATCATAAGCAGCTGTTAAAGAGATGCTTGCATCTCTAAAGTAGTCGAGATTCATACTCTCCCAGTCTATCGTATCGTTATGGACTGACTCCTTTATGCTATCTAAGACACGAGAGTCTGTTATCCTATTGCCGTTAGAAAACTCTACTTTTACATATCCATTCCTATCATCATTAAAGGTATATGTTATAGGAAAATTATAAAACAACTGTTTTTGCTTAAAGGAATAGCCCATGCGCAAACGCCCATAAATGTCGCTATTACTATTAAAAGCATATCCTGCCCTTATATCTACCTTATAAGATACACCCTTTTTGCGGCTATAACTAAAATAAAGCGGATTTAAGATAGGAGCTATACGCATATATCCCTTATCATTATCTATAGGTGTGTAGATGTCATTAAGGATATTATCGCCTATAATATCCCAAAATATTGTTTTTAACCAATTCTTTTTTGTAGATACTATTACTGTGTCTTTGCTTTTATCTTGCTCTCGAGGGTAATAGGCTTTTATTAGTTCTTCCTCATCGTGGCTTAAGCCTGTGGGGCGCAAACGTGCCATAAGCATCACATCCTGCGAAGAGTCTATACTGTCAGAGAGCGTTTCTGGCATATCATAATAAGTATCTATAACAGCCTTTATATGATTTCCCACACACTTAATAGAGGCATCTACCTTACACTCTCGTGGAAAGATTACGCCATAGCCATCACTGCCCATTGTGCCTTTTATAGTAAAATGGTTCATATCGCTTTCGCCCTCTAAACTAAAACTTACTATACGACCCGTAGAAGTAACTATCTTTGCCCAGCCATGCCTTATAAGCTCGGTATGTATGCGTTTGCTTTTAAAGGTTAAGAGCGTAAGCGAATCGTTAATTTCGGTGAGCTTATATGAGTAATATCTATAATTCTTAACATTTAAAGGCGACAGAATCCTTTCACGAAAAACCTCTGTTTCGTAAATCCGTGGGGATACATAATCGAGCAAATTATAAAGGACCATACGCCCATGATATACCGTGCTTAAGAAAATGTTTCGCCTAACGCGCTTCGCTTTATCAGGAAACAGCACCTCATGGGCATAACTCTCTATAACAGCCTTACGCCTACCGTCCTTCATCATATAAAACATAGTGGGGATACCTATAAAGGTAAAATTGCGTTTCTTTACATCTATGAAACACTTTCTATAAACGTTCCTTTCTAAAGAGTCTGGAAAAGATGCTTTTACCTTATCACCATAAGCAGTTACACGTAACAATAACACCTTTTCTTTTTCGCCAGCTTTAGCCACTATAACAGCAAAAAAAACAAGGAAAAGCACCAATACCTTTTCTTTGACAGATGTTACCTTTACTTTATTCATGTGAGAACAAAGATAATAAAACTTGCAAGAAAAAGCAAAGAGCTATCTAAAAAAAGCAAATGGCTCAATACTTATTTACCTGTTTTAGCTCAAAACTGAAAATAAATAAACGGCTGCACCTCAGAGCTTTTTACCTGCATAATAATAAAGATAACCACTACCACGGCTATAGCAGCACCTATAACACCCGTGCGCCTAATAAGCTTAATGCCTGCCTCGTGCCATGAGAACGGCAGCCAATGACTAACCAAAGCAAAGAGCATGAGCAAAAACACATACTTATAGGCTACAAAAACATCTGGCAGCACTGCAAGATTAAACTTTGTAAAGATCTGACTAACCATAACCTTTACCGAATCGAAACTCCCACAACGAAACAGCAACCACGAGAACGTAATAACATGAAAGGTTATAAACACAGAGAAAAACCTCTTTAACCCTTTAGGGTGATAACGCTTATCATGGTGTAAGACTGTTTGCGACCAAAACTTATGTATACAAACAAACAACCCATGCAATACACCCCATACTATAAAGTTGAGCGAAGCACCATGCCACAAGCCACAAGCAGCCATGGCTATCATCTGGTTAAGATACATACGCCACTGCCCATGACGATTACCACCCAACGAGATGTAAACATAATCGCGTATCCATGTAGATAGAGAGATGTGCCAACGGCGCCAAAAGTCGGTCATAGAGTCGGCTTGAAGTGGAGCATTAAAATTGTCAGGAATAGTAAAGCCGAGAAGCAAAGCAATGCCTATGGCCATATCAGAATAGCCCGAAAAGTCGCAATAGATCTGAAAACAATAGCCATAAAGACCTAACAAGACCTCACCGCCTGAAAACAAAGAAGGGTTATCAAAGATACGATCTACAAAATTAGCCGAAAGATAATCGGAGATAACAGCCTTTTTAAACAAACCTATGATAATAAGAAAAACCCCTTTGGCAAACATTTCGTTAGAAAGGCAAAGCGGCTTACGTATCTGAGGAACAAAATCGTTAGCACGTGTAATAGGACCTGCTAAGAGTGTAGGGAAAAAACTAACATAGAAAGCATAGTCCATAAGGCTGTTTAAAGGCTGCATCTTCCCTCGATAAACATCTATAGTGTACGACACTGCTTTAAAAGTATAAAAGCTAATGCCTATAGGAAGGAAGATGTCCCATGGCTGAAAATTATTACCTATCATCTGGCTCACCATAGACGAAAAAAAGTTAGTATACTTAAAGTAAGCCAACATACCTAAGTCTATAACCAACGAAAGGCACAACCACACCTTCTTCTTATTACTTTGGGCAATACGACGGGCAATATAAAAATCGGAAACAGTAATGACTACTAACAACAGAAAGTATAAACCACTACTCTTATAAAAGAAATAATAAGAAAAGAGAGTTACAAACAATAAGCGAGCCGACAACTGTTTGCGCAAAAGACAATAACACAAAAAGAAGACTAATGCTACAAACAAAAAAGCACCCGATGAGAAAAGCAGCGGATTACGAGGATCGTACTGCACGACAGTTAATACCCTTGAGGCATCTATAGAAGAGAAATAACCTGACATATTAGCATATAAGCTACAGAAAAAAGCCACTATATTATCGATAATCTTATTAAAATCCATATTATTTTTTATAACACAAAAGACTTACTATTTACCCTTTCCCTCCATAAGCTCCTTACGGCGAACATAGTTTTTCTGCCCTGCCACTATCGACTTAAAGATGCGGTTTGCCAAAAATCTACCACCTTTATAGTTAATATGAGTATAATCCTTACTACCCATATCTTTCTCATCTACAAGACGTAGCATAGACCCTGCACCACCTATGGCATTAAACAAGCTATAAAAGCCCACCTTGCTTTCCTTAGATAGCTTCTTCTGTAAAAGCTCCAGCTCTACTATTCCTTTCATAGTGCCATTGTTAGAGGCTTTCGACCCACGATCAGGCACACCCATAATAAGAATGGATGTTTTAGGGAAAGAACGCTTAAAAAGAGAAATAACATCACGCATCTTACCTGTATACATTTTTAATCTCTCTTCGGTAGTATTAGCATTTACAGCATTAACACCAAACTGAAATACTATTAAGTCGTAAGGACGAATAGCCGCAAAACGCTTTAACATCTCCTCGGGCAGCTTTGCAAGCGACACCCCATCAGAGCCACGCATACTAAAATTGTCTACCACAATACCCTCTAAACCTTCTTGCGCAGTACCAAAGAGTATGGCTTTTTTACCATCTACCTTAATAAGCGCATTAGAAGTATTGCCCTTTAGCTCTACTTGCTGCACATTAGAAGACGGAGAAAGAACCACCCTTTGATGCCTTCTTCCATCTATCGTAATATCTACAGTAGCCCCTGCCATAGGGCGTAGATATAGCTTTGTAGAGTTCCAATGGTCGGTATGCTTATATTCGTGCACAACAAAAGGCGAGAGAGATATTTGCCCCTGAGCAGTTAAGGTATAGTAACGCTCTGATATAGCAGCCTTTGACACATCGTACGAAGCAGGCTTTTTTACCATATGCTCCACTAAACCAGAGTATTTATGAGTAGTGGTGTGCTTATACTCATTAATATCGTTACCAGCATCAAGCCACCCTACACCACAACCGCCATACTTACGTTGCAAAAGCTCACGAAGGTCGGCAAGCAAGATGTCGCCTTCTATATAAGAATCGCCAAAATAAGCTATCCTTACAGCACGACCTAATTTCTTATGAGCTGACAGCTTTGATATAGCATCATAAAAGTTATCTAAAGAGTTGTTAGTATTTATGCCATAATCTATAATAGGCTCTATGCCTTTACCCCATTCTTCTTTAAAAGAAATAATATCTCCTTTGCTCGTTTTCAGCTTAATGACATCGTTTTGAGATGTTATTATAGCAGCGTTTGCTTTATTTTCTTTTATAGTTAAATCGCTTAATATATCTATCTTACGAAGCTCTGTACCTGCTATTTTTATAGTAGGGATAAAGTGAAGCAACGTTAACATTATTATTACTAAAGCTACAAGCAATAGCGGCTTATAAATATTACTCCTCATTCGTTACGCCTTGTCTTAAAACACAAGGACTCTTTTTAAAGAAAAAACTATATTATTATATTATGTGTTATGAAGGGCAAAATTACAAAAAAATTATGAATACTCACATCGTTTCAACGTTAATTTGGTAACTTTGCAACATTGACAAATAAAAGATAAGCGTAGCAGGATAAAAACAACAAATTATATCAAAACATTATGGTTAAAGTAACTAAGGAGGCTGCCTTGAAATATCATAACACAGGGCGCCCGGGAAAAATTGAAGTAAGACCAACAAAACCTTTTAGCACACAAACCGACTTGAGTTTGGCTTATTCGCCAGGCGTGGCATACCCATGTTTAGAGATACAGCAAAATGCAAACGATGTTTACAAATATACTAATAAAGGTAATCTGGTAGCAGTGATAAGTAATGGCACTGCTGTTTTAGGGTTAGGCAACATAGGAGCTATGAGCGGTAAGCCAGTCATGGAGGGAAAGGGCTTATTGTTTAAGATATATGGCGGTATAGATGTGTTCGACATAGAAGTGGCAGAGGAAGATCCGGAAAAGTTTTGTGAAACAATAGAACGCATAGCACCTACCTTTGGAGGCATAAACCTTGAAGACATCAAAGCACCTGAATGTTTCTACATAGAAGACAGGCTAAAACGCACTTTAGATATACCCGTCATGCACGACGATCAGCATGGCACGGCTATAATATCAGCCGCAGGGCTTAAAAACGCCTTAGAGGTGGCAGGGAAAAAGATAGAACAAGTAAAGCTTGTTGTGAATGGTGCTGGTGCAGCAGCTATATCATGCACAAAGCTATATATAGCACTTGGACTAAAAAAGGAAAACATCTTAATGCTCGATTCTAAAGGTGTTATAACCACAGAGCGTAACAATCTCACCGCAGAAAAAAAGCTCTTTGCCACTACACGCAACGATGTACACACCTTAGAAGAAGCTATTAAAGGGGCTGACGTCTTCTTAGGATTATCAAAAGGTAAGATATTAACAAAAGACATGGTACGCTCAATGGCAAAGAACCCTATTGTCTTTGCTCTTGCTAATCCGGTACCAGAAATATCTTATGAAGAAGCCTTTCAGGCAAGACCAGATGTCATAATGTCTACAGGACGCTCTGACTATCCTAACCAGATAAACAACGTCTTAGGCTTCCCCTACATCTTCCGCGGAGCTCTTGACGTAAGCGCAACAGCTATAAACGAAGAAATGAAAATGGCTGCCGTTACAGCCATTGCTGACCTTGCAAAGCAGCCTGTTCCACAAGAAGTAAAACAAATATACAACAACAAAGACCTTACTTTTGGAACACACTATTTCATTCCTACCCCTGTAGACCCACGCTTAATTACAGAAGTAAGCTCAGCAGTAGCTAAGGCAGCTATTCAAAGCGGTGTTGCACGCAAAAAGATAACCGACTTTGATGCCTACAAAAAACATCTACAGCAGCTTAGAGAAAACGCAACAAAATAAAGATTATACACATCTTATATATTATATGTAAAGGAGCTATATCAACACATATAGCTCCTTTTTTTACATCGTAACATATATAATTTTACCTATTATAAAGAAGAAGATAAAAAAACAAATATAAAACTTTGGATAAACCCAAAAGAAATACTATCTTTGCCAAAAAGCAGAGAAGTGCTTATGATCACACAAGACAATTTTAACATAGAATATACAGACCCTATAGAGGTGCAACAGATACGCCACTTCGTATGTAAAGAGATAAGTAGGCAGATTCATCGCTATATAAAAGGTATGCATGGTAGCAAGCAACAGATGCTCTTATTTGAAGAACATTTAGAAGGACTATCCTTAGATGAAAAAGAAACTGTCATTGCCCAATATCTTGATCTTAACCGCAAAGCTTTAAAGGGTTTAGACATGAAACTTGTTTTAGCACGAGCCATGGCTAACTATTGTGATACTTATAGCTACCTTCTTACTCTTATAAACGATAAGCGAAAGGTGGTAAAATACCTACAGCTTATAAATGATATATATATAAGGTATCATAAAGTATTTGAAGAAAACGGGAAATTTGGCATTTCAGACTATAAGGGCAATATCGTTGTAACCCCTAAGTATAAGTTCTTACGCGCCTGCTATATGTATGTAGATACCTTCCAAATGCTACCTATCATAGCACAGAAAGACGACAAGATGGGGCTAATACTACCTGATGGCAAAGACACTATCATAGCCCCTTTCATTTACGACTCTATTACCCTTAGGGAAGAACCTCCTTATTTCGATGCAAAATGTAAAGGAAAACATATTTACTTAAACGTAGATGGTAGTAAATATGTAAAACAAGAAAAATAGGGAAAATACCTAACAATACACTTATATATATATTATAAAACATTAAGAAGACAGCATAATTATTTTAAATGTCAAGAATATAAAAATGGACAAACTATTACAAAAGAAGCTATTATCCTTATTTAAGGAATTTACTCTGTTCTGTAAAAAAAACAACTTGACTTATTATGCCGCATATGGAACTGCAATAGGTGCTGTACGCCATCATGGAATAATACCCTGGGATGATGATGTTGATGTTTGGATGCCACGAAAAGATTATGAAAAGCTCTTAAAACTAAAAACAACTCTATTAAAAACAAACTATGAAATTATAAATATAGAAAATAAAGGATATTATCTTTATTTTGCTAAATTTTGTAATCGTAATACCTCCATTATAGAACGTGAAGGAGAGCCTAATATAGGTTTATATATCGACATATTCCCCTTAGATAATTATAACACAAGTAGGGGGGGGTATTTAACTAAATTTAACAATGCTTATCGAATACTTTGGCTACTTTATGGGCATAGTAATCGTAATTATCATTGGCAGGAAATAAAAAAACATCTTTCTCACAAAGAATTTTCTCAATTATCTATTATTTTATTAGATAATCTTCTAAAAATTATTCGTATACCTTTAAAATTTATTATTACAAAAATAAATAATTGGGTAAAATCTGTACCATTCACAGGAAAAGTTTGGATGTATAGTATTATCAAATCAGAATGTAACATTTATCCTTCTTCTTGGTTTGGTGAAGGGATAAAAGTTCCTTTTGAAGACTTTGAAGTAATACTTCCTATAGAATATAATAAAATTCTACATATTATTTATGGCGATTATATGACACCGCCAATAGATGCAAATCGCACATCACACCATTCCAGATATTTTATAGATTTAAACCAAAGATTATCAAGGAGTAATATCATTAAAAAACTTTATAATCATAAATAAAGACTCAAAACAATGCTCTTTTTTATATTAACATCTTTGATAATAGCGTTCAAAATTTCAACATCTTTCTATCATCTACTTTCTCATGATTAATACGGCAGTAATCTTAGCAGCGCGCAAAGAGAGAAGTTCAAAGACACCTTATCCTCTATTGCAATTTTATGAAAATACTAATTTAATAGATCGTACATTATCTATTCTAAATGAAATTGGTGTCGAAAATATTTATTTAGTTGTTGGGTATCAAAAGGAGCTCTTCCTCGATTATCAGAAAAAAGGAATTTCATTAATATATAATGATAAATATGCTTATACCTCATCAATGGCATCATTAGCCTGCGCAGAGAAGTTAATACATAACGATTTCCTTTTAATAGAAGGTGATACTTTCTATGAAAAAAAAGTAGTAGAACAACTATCTAAAATAGATAAAGGAAATTGCTTCGTTATAACAGAAGAGTCTGGTAATGGAGATGAAGCTTTTGTAGAATTACAAGAAGGATTTATCACTAAGCTGAGTAAGGATAAACATCAAATGACACGCTTCGACGGAGAACTTTTGGGAGTATGTAGAATTACAGCAGATACGTATAAAAAAATGATAGACTGCTGGAAACAATGTTCTAACCCTTATTTAAATTATGAATATGCGTTTATGGATGTTACTTTACCGTTACAACGTCCATGCTTACAACTAAAAAATCTAATCTGGGGAGATGTTGACACAGACAATGATTTCCACCGACTTAGAGAGTATACATATCCTATGCTGCGTCGTAAAGAAAACCCTTTTGATTATGAAAATATAGTTAGTTACGTTCAAAATATATTTTCTAAACAAGATGTGGCTAAATATATAAAAATAGAGCAAATAGGTGGAATGTCTAATAAAAATTTCAAGATTTTATTAAACAACCACTCATATGTATTACGTATACCAGGTTTAGCTTCAGAAGAAATGGTAAATAGACGCTTTGAGGAACAAAATTCTATTTTAGCCTCACAAATTGGTATCAATCCAACTATTAAATACTTTAATTTACACACAGGTATTAAATTAGCAGATTACATAAAAGGAGCTGAAACTTTAAATTCTGGCACTATACAGCGCGCAGATAATATTAAAAAAATAGCAAATATTTATCATACCTTACACTATTCAAAAGTTAGGTTTTACAATGATTTTAATGTCTTTGCAGAGATTATTAAATACGAACAAATATTAAAACGTTTAAATATACATATGTATGATGGGTATGATAATATTCGAGACAAAATATTTGAATTAGAATATATGCTCAATGATATTGGTGTACAACTTATGCCATGTCATAATGATGCTGTACCAGAAAACTTTATAAAAGATATTGAAGGTAAATTATATTTAATAGATTGGGAATATTCTGGTATGAATGACCCTGTTTGGGATTTTGCCGCCTTGTTTTTGGAGGCTAACTTTACTCCAGAAAATCAAGATATGTTTTTATATTTTTATTATGGTGATAAATTGCCACTAAGAATAAAAGAAAAAATACATATATACACAATTCTTATGGATATATTATGGGCTATGTGGACAGTTGCAAAAGAAGCTAAAGGAGACAACTTTGGAACTTATGGTATAGACAGATTTCATAGAGCTATTAAAAATATTAATAAAAAAGGATTATTATGAAAGTTCCTCTTTTTAACAAGTATTGCATAGGCTATACTACAGGTATAGGATCAGGAATGACATGGGGGCTTGATACTGTTATTATAGGTTTAATTATGGCTATGCCTCCATTTACGACCCACACTTTGCTAATATTTAAAGGTTTTCTTGTATGTAGTATGCTGCACGATGCTTTTGCTGCCATATGGATGCTTGCTATTGAAATAAAAAATGGTGAAATTAAATATTTCCCATCTGCTCTTAAAAGTAAAGATGGAAAATATTGCATTTTAGGGGCTTTTTTTGGTGGTCCTTTAGCTATGAGTTTTTATTTTATGTCAATATCTACAAGTGGTCCCGCCTTAACAGCTACTGTTACAGCGTGCTATCCGTTATTAGGATCCATCATGGCAGTATTCATCTTAAAAGAGCATATACAATTAAAAGGTTGGCTCGGATTATTATTTTGCATAGCAGGTATTATTTTTATAGGATTTTCACCTAAAGACAATACATCTACTAATATATACAATGGCATCATCTTATCACTTGTAGCATCTATAGGATGGGCTACAGAAGCTGTTGTATGTGGATATGGTATGAAATCTAATCGCATACACCCTCGCATGGCATTACTCATTCGAGAACTTACTTCCGCACTAATTTATTCTCTTTTGGTAGTACCTATTACTTTAGGTAGCTATATAAATATGGTGAACAGTTTAAAAGAAATATTCTCTTATCAGCTTTGTTGGCTTTTTTTTATTATAACAGCATTTCTTGGCATGAGTTCTTTCCTTATGTGGTATACATCTATTAACCACATCGGAGCTTCTAAAGCACTCTGCTTCAATGTAACTTACTCTATTTGGGCTGTAATATTCACTTTTTTAATATTACACACAACACTTACTTTTAATATTATTATAGGTGCTATAAGTATCATTGTTGGAGTGTCATTATCTACATTAACAAAACATAAACAAAAATGAATGCAATTATTTTAGCAGCAGGTAAAGGTACTCGTTTAAGACCTTTAACCAATGATTGTCCCAAATGTATGATACCTGTATGCGGTATTCCTATAGTTGAACAACAAATTAGATTTTTACATGAAGTTGGGATATACGATATTATCTTAGTTTCAGGATATAAAGCTAATAAACTTCATAGACTAAAACAAAAGTATGGAGTTAATATTTTACATAATAATAAATACAATATATACAATAATATCTACTCTCTATATCTTGCACAAGATTTTTTTAGCAATAGCTATATTCTTGAAGGTGATATTTATATGCACCGCAATTGTTTGCAAAAAGAAATACAAACTTCCACTTATTTTTCAAGAGTTGTGGATGATTTTAAAGATGAGTGGCAGCTAATTCCAGATAAAGATAAGTTTCTTAAAAAAATTATAATAGGATCTGGAAAAGGAAATATAATGTCTGGCATTTCATATTGGACTGACTCTGATGCAAATCTTATAAAAAAAGAAATATCACAAATTATAAAAAATAAAGATAGTAAAGATCTTTTTTGGGACAATGCCGTTTTAAATATTTATACAAAATTAAATATTCACATACAGACAGTAAAAGATATTTATGAAATAGATACTGTTCAAGATCTAAAAGCTATTGAAAAAAATATTATATTTAGGGAATCACAGCTAATTCCCTAAATATAAAACTCAGTATAAAAAACTGTAAAAGCGGACTTTCCCATATCATATATTTACAAAGGTTAGATTCAACCTCAAAAAGCAACTACATTTGCAAGTCAAAAGTCTATATTCTACAGCCCACTTGACATTGATAAGCTGCCTATTGTCTCATAATTGATAAACCTATCTCTTTACTATCTCGCATAACTTCTTTCCTTCAGCATCTTTCCAATCAGTCCAGCCATTACTTGAACGACCAAGTACAAATCTCGATGCTTTACTTGGGGTCTCAAATGGGACATCGTGAAGAAGGATTATCTTTCCTCCGTCGTTCTTACAATGCTCTTTAATAAACTGGTCGCGTGAAGTTATAGAACTAAAACTATTCGTCACTTCGCTTGCTAACTGACTACCTTGCATAAGAATAAATTTCCTTTCTTGCCTATCATAGAAACCTTTAGCTTGTACTGAACGTTCATAAGACTTTACAAAGAACATATGCTCTATATGAGTTTCCTTCTTTACTTTTTCAAAGATACAGCATCCATAAAACATACACAGCAGCTGAATATCCCCAAAAAAGGCCTCCATATCACTTACTCTGTAAGAAGGAATAGTTGGCTGTTTAGGATTTGCCCCATTTAGAAGTTCATACGAACCTGCCTTTTGGGCTGCATCAATGCCAAGATATTCCAGATATTTAACATCATCACCATAGATTTTATGATTATCAGAAATAAAGACCAAAGCAGTACTCCAAAAATCTTTCTTTTGAACATGATCATTCTTTCTATTGGCAAAGTCCGTCGTTTGCCCGATATAAGCCTGTGGCTTATTTACCTTAGGTGAGCTAAGAAGAATATAAAAGGCAGGTCGCCCAGATATATCATTAATAGTATTTGCTAATGTAATTTCTTCACGTGGAATTACATAGAGATGGCATGTAGAATTAGCCCCCATATATATATTCCGTGCTCCATCGAGTTTACCATCAAGGAGTTCTGTATGTATGGTGAAAGTATTCTTAGTATTCATGATTTTCTATCTGTGGCAAATCCAACCTCAAAATACAACTACATTTGCAAAATTAAGTAAAAAGTCTCAAGTAGAGTTCTAAATTCCAGCTTTTTCTTAGTCTTGCTTTTGTTTTGTGTTGATATTCTTTAGTTTGCTTATCCTTAAAATCCCCTCTTTTAGGGAATATATTATCAATAGAGTTTGTTAGTATACTTTAATAAGTCCTTTCTACCATTAGCAGTAGGTGTGCAAAATATATTTTCGTTTCTAATGCCTTTTCCTACCACTTGATCTCTAAAGTTACTAAACGCTATACTTACATATATTTATAAACCATTTGAGCTTTCTATTTTTAAAAGCATATTAACAAATTATATTAAAAACATTAAACACTCTAATAACTTTAAACAACGTAAGTACAACGCTCATACATTATTTTTCCATCATCATACCAATCTATATCATAAGTTGCTCTGCCATAGCTTTAGCAGCCTTTCTACCATCTCCCATAGCAAGAACTACTGTAGCAGGACCATTTACGATATCTCCACCTGCATATATTTCAGAGCACGAACTTTGTCTATTATTATCCACCACAATAGTATCTTTCCAGCCTAAATTTAATCCTTTTATAGATCTTGGCACTAAAGGATTAGGCGATGTCCCTACTGCAACTATTACCTGATCACATTCTATAATAATTTCTTTACCTGTTGTCTTAGGTGAACGACGCCCACTTTCATCGGGTTCTCCAAGTTCCATTACGTCGAGAATAGCATTAGTAACATATCCTTTCTTGTCTATTATATACTTTTTGGGATTATGAAGTGTCAAGAGCTTGATACCTTCTTCTTTTGCTTGCAAGATCTCTATCCTACCAGCAGGCATTTCCATTTCAGAACGACGATAAACTACCGTTACTTCAGCCCCTAAACGCCGCGCCATACGACATGCATCCATAGCAGTATTACCTCCACCAACTACTATTATTTTCTTACCCACATAAAGAGATGTTTCTGCTTTTGGATTAGTAGCATCCATAAGATTTATACGAGCAAGAAATTCATTACTTGATAACACATTTACAGCATTCTCTCCTTGAATGCCCATAAAATTAGGAACACCAGCCCCACTGCCTATAAAAAAACCTTTAAACCCTCGCTTCTTAAGTGATTCTATCGTAATAGTCTTCCCCACTACAACATCTGTAAAGAAATGTACACCTGATTTTCGCAAATTATCTATCTCAATATCTACTATTTTATTTGGCAAACGAAATTCTGGTATTCCATATTTTAATACTCCACCCAATTCATGCAATGCCTCAAAAACAAATACAGAAAAACCTTTTTTTATCATCTCGCCAGCAAAACTTAACCCTGCAGGACCTGAACCTACTACTGCTACTTTTATACCATTCTTTGCTACTGAAGGTGTGTCTATTTGAATATGCTGCTCACGTACACTATCAGCAACATAGCGTTCTAATCCTCCTATAGATACAGGTTTACCACTTATTTTATTATGAATACAACCACCTTCGCATTGTTTTTCATGAGGACAAACACGCCCGCAAATAGCAGGCAAAGAAGATGTGTTACGTAACACCTTATAAGCTCCAAGAATATTCCCACGTTCAATATTCTTAATAAAAGCAGGTATATCATTACTAACAGGGCAGCCCTTTACACAACCAGGATTGCTACAATCCAAACAACGATGAGCCTCCGCAGTAGCCATCTGCATTGTATAGCCTTTTGCTACTTCCTCTATTCTTGTTGTAGCCCTATATATAGGATCAAGAGTAGGCACAGGAATATGTTCTAACGCCATACGATCCTTAGACTTTATCTGCTTTCTAAGAGCTTCACGCCACTCTGTCTTGCGATTAGACAACAGCTCTAAAGCATCATCTTCTTGTATTAAATTTATTGTGTTTTTATCAAAATCATTAATAGTATAGTTGGGTTTTTTATCTTCTATTTTTAAAGCCTTTACATCACTTGTACGCATTATAAGTTCTTCCCAATTTATCTTACACCCATCAAACCAAGGACCATCTATACAAGCAAATCTTATCTTACCTCCTATTGTTAAACGACAAGCACCACACATTCCTGTACCATCTACCATAATAGTTCTAAGATATACATCACACGGTATTTGATATTTAATAGAAAATATTGAAGACTGATGCATGAACTTTTGTGTACTTATACATATAATCTTATCTACTTTATTATTGGTCAAAGCAGTTTTCAGAGATTCTGTAATGTCATCATTATTAGCTCCAATATAAAACACAGCATCTGCAACCTCCCTAATATTTTCCATCATTAAACCAATGCCTTCGCCTTCTGATGACAAAAGTACTAAAATCCTATTATTAGCCTTTTTCAACGCAGATATAATAGGAATTGCTATAGCCGAGCCTATATCATCACAAACAAAAAGTATCGTACCATAAGTTTCTATTTTTATAGGCGTTCCCAAGGGTCCTACTATATCTTTTATAGCATCTCCAGGCTCTAAACTTACTAAACGAGCCGTAGAATGATTAACCTCCTTTACTACTATTGTGATAGAACCTCTCTCAGGATTAACTTTAGACACACTAATAGGCAAACGTTCGCTTTTATCTTCTACGCGAATAATAACAAAATTACCTGCTCTATAACTACGCGCAATAAGTGGGGCTTCCACCTCAATATTAAACGTATGAGCAGCCAACTGATTTTTACTTAAAATCTTGTTCATAGATATACGATAAGGTTAGGGGTTAGTAATATTTTATATAAAGATATTTCGCCCCACTATTTCATAAAACAATGAGGCGAAATTATAAGATTTTTAGAAATTCTTATCGTCAAGCATCTCAAAACCACAATAAGGTACCAAAACTTTAGGGACACGTACACCCTCTGAGGTTTGATTATTTTCTATAATTGCAGCTACTATACGAGGTAAGGCTAAAGCAGAACCATTTAAAGTATGACATAACTCTATCTTCTTATCCTCTAAATGACGATAACGACAATGCAAACGATTAGCTTGATAACTTTCAAAATTACTTACCGAACTAACCTCTAACCAACGCCCTTGAGCTGCACTCCACACCTCAAAATCGTAACAAATAGCTGATGTAAAGCTCATATCCCCACCACAAAGACGAAGAATATGATAAGGAAGCTCTAATTTCTTTAACAGACCTTCTACATGATCAAGCATTTCCTTCAACGAGTCATAAGAATGCTTTGGAGTATCTATACGTACTATCTCTACCTTATCAAACTGATGCAAACGATTAAGCCCACGTACATCCTTACCATAACTTCCTGCTTCACGACGAAAACAAGCAGAATAAGCACAACGCTTTATAGGTAAATCTTTCTCGTCAAGAATCTCATCACGAAAAATATTTGTTACAGGGACTTCTGCTGTAGGTATTAAATATAAATCATCTAACGTAGCATGATACATCTGCCCTTCTTTATCGGGAAGCTGTCCTGTACCCAATCCTGACGCTTGATTAACCACCAATGGAGGTTGCACCTCCAAATATCCACTCTTACGTGCTTCATCGAGAAAGAATGCCTCTAAAGCACGCTGAAAACGAGCCATCTTACCTATATAAATAGGGAATCCTGCACCGGTTATCTTTACGCCAAGCTCAAAGTCTATCAAATTATATTTCTTACAAATATCCCAATGGCATAATGCGTCCTTGGGAAGATCTGGCTTCTTACCTCCCTCTTTTACCACAACATTATCAGAAGCATCTTTACCCTCTGGCACATCATCATTAGCTATGTTAGGAATGGAAAGCAATAGCTCAGTCATGTCATTCTGAACTTTTTCCATGTCCTCTTGTAAAGATTTGTCTAAAGATTTCAACTCTCCCACCTTCTGCTTTATAGCTTCAGCATCAGCCTTCTTTCCCTCTTTCATTAAGCCTCCTATCTGCTTAGATAAGAGATTTTGCTGTTGCTTGTTATTATCGAGCTTTTGCTGTGCTTCACGGCGCATACGGTCTAAGCTCAAAACCTTTTCCACTGCGTCACGAGCCCCTTGAAAATGTTTCTTCTCAAGACCTCGTACTACGCGTTCAGTTTCCTCACTGATGAGCTTTAATGTAAGCATAATGTCATTAATTTAATTTTTACTACTGAAAGCAAAGTTACAATTTTTTTTTGAACAAAAAGAAAGTTGAGAGTTTTTGAAAAAGGAATTTCACCTACTAAAGCATTTCTTATAAAGTTATATCAAATAAAGAGGTAAAGACTTTAGTATATAAAAGCATAAGTCCCAATATCTTTTCAGATATTGGGACTATGTTGTTTGTTTGGAATAGTTGTTATTTTTTTATTTAAGCCTCAGGCTTTTTTGTCTTAGACGCGTAAACTTCCTCAGAAAGTACAGATACTGTACTTTTGTTAAACTTACCTTTATGGAAGTATACTACACCATCAGTGAGAGCATATAAAGTATCATCTTTACCTTGCGCTACACCCTCTCCAGGATAGTGACGATTACCACGCTGGCGAACAATGATGTTACCGGCAATGATCTTCTGACCACCCCAAATCTTGACACCTAAACGCTGTGAAGCTGATTCACGACCATTCTTAGAACTACCGACACCTTTTTTATGAGCCATTTCTAAATCCTCCTCTTTTTAAGCGTTAATTGATTTTATTTCAACTTGAGTAAACTGAGCACGATGACCATTTTTCTTACGATAGTCTTTACGACGTTTCATCTTAAAAACGATAACTTTATCGCCCTTTACTAAAGGATTAACAACCTCAGCTACTACTTTTGCACCACTTACAGTTGGTGCGCCAACTGTGACATCACCATTATTGTCTACCAATAATACCTTGTCAAATTCAACAGTTTTACCAGCTTCCACATCTTTCATGTGATTAACGAAGAGCTTTTTGCCCTCCTCTGCCTTAAACTGCTGACCGTTAATTTCTACAATTGCGTACATTTTAATATTATTTAAACGGGTTTCACTGATAGGCGGCTGAGCATCTTTCCAGCACTTAACACATTAGCCCATACAGCATAATTGCTTGCAAAGGTACGAAAAAATCATAACATACGATATATGTATAAGATTATTTACCTTTAATGTTTATAATAAATTAACTAATACTATATTTATAATAATTATATCAGTTCACATTATCTTATATAATGACTAACTTTATAAGGTACATCTACAAAACAAGCAAAAACTCATATCTCACTTTATTCTTCTTCTGGCAAAGCAAAACGATCACCTGTTTGCTTAACAAGCTCTTTCTTAAAATACTCGCTATAACCAGGACGTTTTACAGTTGCACCCATACCCGTAGGAGTAAGCAAAAACTTTCCATCTTTCTCTGGTTTTACTGCCATATCATTAAACTTTACAATAAGATAAGTAGCTAATTTCCTCCAACTATCCATCATCTCACTGGCTTTAGCAGATGAATACTCTGAAAGCAATTCTAAAGCAGCCGCCTTATCTGTATCGTAAAGTGCTTTAGCTTTAGCTTCTATTTCTGGTTGTGATCTTAAGAAAGATCCTTCTATATTATCACGTACCTTTTTTAATGCTGGGAAAAGTTGCGCATAACGAGGATACACCATGTTAGCCACCCAGTTACATACCCAATATGCATTCTTATCAGAAAAAGTTACAGCATCAACACCCGGAGTATTAAAACATTCTGGCTGCTTAGTAATACCACAATATATAGGTACATAGGCTACCATGTTACCATCATCATTACCCCACCATATAACACCTCCTATTTCACGTGGAAGGAATGAGCGAAGCTGTGCTATATAAGAAAAGGCTGTTTGCTGTGTTGAGGTAGGACGTTCATTAAAATATTTCTTACCATTTACCTCATAAACTAAAGGTGTAGGCCTATAAGGAGTATTCCAAGGACCTGCTGCAATATCATTATCAAGAGCTAAAGGTGTACCTTCGTAATGATCGCGCATACAAGCAGCCATTACAGATACGTCCAGCTTTTTATTTGGCTCAATCCATAAAGGCATATCTTCAGCAGCAGCATCTTTACCTAAAGCCCATGGCAACCAACGACTCATATCTTTAAAATGATTAAAAAAGCTCCATACACGAGCCTCACACCAACGCCTTCCTCCAAAAGTAGGCTTAGCATATACGTTCTTCCAACTAAAGTCTGCATCCTTACCTTTAAACCAGCCCTTAGACCGTGCAAACTTTATACAGTTTTTAGACTTTATCACCTCTGTATTATATTTAGAGAATTGACCTATACGACTTTGGTTAGCATGTGCAGAAATCATACCGTCAGGAATACGTACAGCTACCCACACTACCTTATTATTAGGAGCTCCACCACAGCCCTGCATCTCTAATATCCATACCTCATTAGGATCGGCAATAGTAAAAGTTTCACCACCAGAAGAATATCCATAAGTTTCGGCTAAAGAAGTCATTACCTTAATAGCTTCGCGAGCTGTTTTTGCACGCTGCAAGCCAAGATACATAAGCGACCCATAATCTATCTGTCCGCTCTTATCTATCATCTCCTTACGTCCGCCATAAGTAGTTTCGCCTATACTTACCTGATATTCATTAATATTACCTATAACATTATAAGTTATGGGAGCTTGAGGTATGAATCCATGCGAGGCATGTGTATCATAATCTATAATCTCATATTTATCACCTTTTTGATGCTTGCCACCTGCATAATGGCAAAGCTTTGCAAACAAGCCATAATCGTCGGCATTATAAGTAACAAGCACAGAACCATCTATAGTAGCTCCTTTTGTTGCTATAAAATTAGTGCATGCTATACCATAACTTGCTATAGCAAACAACATCACTGCTAAAAACGTTTTCTTCATATTATTAATATTTTAAAATTTAAGCTTTTTAATATCGCACCTTAGTTGTAAACACACGCTCATTATCACGATTATCTGTGGCTATTATCTTAAGCGTATGTTCTTTACCTGTAGAATGAATAGGTGTATCGGCAAGATCACAAAATATTATTTCCTTATTCTTACCAAAGGAAAAGAGCACAAACTTGTCGTCTACATACGCCTGATAACTTTTCATACCACTTCCTCTATCAAATATACGAAAAAAAAGATGTCGTGGGTTAAGGCTCATTTCTGTAATATGTGGAGCTTCATTATCTATTGCTAAATAATAAAAAAGCCCTAAATCGCGCATACGTCCTGTTACCCAACCATCTTTATAAATACCGCCACAATACATTGGCGCACCTCCTTTATTTAAACCATTTAATGCTGCAATATACAGTTTTGAAGTGGCTGAGCATACGTTTTTATCAAGCTTTATACTTATTTTAGTCCAGTCAAAAAGAGGATATGTTTTAGTAGAGAAGCTATATGCAGGAGAATAAGCCAAAGGCAGCATAGCTCTTCGCCCAACAACATAACCATTATTAGCTAACAAACCTCTCTTTATCGATACTCGACACCCTTCCAAATATACATTATTATATCTATTATAATAAACAGTAGTGCCTTTCTTTGGTTTTAAAGCATGAGGTATAGCTTCAGGATTACCAAGCACTGTAAATTTCTTTATAGTAGTATTACCATATACATCACTTAACTCATAACGTAGATGATACTCTCGAGGTTCATTAAAATTGATAATACCTCTACCCACAGCTTTAAGAATAGGCAAACGATTACCCGGATCTATAAACGATTTCAAATACCATATATGAGTAGATATAAAATGATCATAATCTCCCCATGAATTGATCATACGATTATCGATAACAGGAATATTGTTAACATCACTATAAAAAATCAATCTGTTATCACAATAGAGCTTAGTATAGCGTACCCCAAAGCTATTGTAAACATCGTCCATGTGATCGTTAGCACGAACGCCAAAGCCCACTTTCCCCCAAGCAAGAAAATGTCCCTTATCAAAAGTAAATATACGTAAAGATTGCGAATGCTGGAAAACACCTTCTCCTGCTTGCGGATACACTTTAAAAGAATAAACAGCAGGGGGCGTTTTATCCTTTAATATACCTTTTAAAGCATTTAAAGGGTCGGTCATATTACCCGTTTTTGTCTCATGATATTCTATATGAATATGTGGACCTTTTGAAGCTCCTGTGTTACCACTCAAAGCTATAAGCTGACCTTTACGGACAGGAAACTCGCCCGGGGCGAACTTAACATCGACAGCATAACTATGATGATTATACTGATATTTACGTACAGCTGCCTCTATCTGAGGAACAAACTTGTTTAAATGAAAATATTGACTTGTATAACCATTGGGGTGAGTAACATAAATAGCTAAGCCATAACCGTGTTTTTGCACTACTGCACCTGATATATAACCATCGGCAATAGAGTAAACACCTAAATTTACTTCACGATTAGTTTTTACGTCAATACCCCCATGAAAATGATTTGGACGTGGCTCGCCAAAGTTTCCCGCAAGCTCTACAGGAATATGAACAGGTGATCCGAAAGAAAGGGCTGCCAGTAAGAATGATAATAATATATGCATAAGCGTTTTATTCTATTCTGTTATAACCATAAAAAGCAACGAGTCTACCATCAAAAAGTTCTTTTACCTCTATCATTCCTTGTATCCATTCTGTATTATATATTTCACCAACAAGAGGATATATACGTGAAACGTATCCATCAACAAGCTCTATAACAGCTTGCTGATATACCCCACTGGGAGTTCTGATAAAGTTAGACGCTATTCGACGAACCATATATTAACAACCTCTCTATCGTGTTATAGGAATACCCCGCTCACGCATAGATTGCTGAGGTGTTCTCGTTGATTGCGATTTACTATCTTTATCTTCTATTGCCGCATGCGAAGATGATACGGGGGCTCCACCTATTGTTCTAATAGCATTTTGCTGCGTCAAAGAGTCTTTATGCTGCTTAGTATCGTCTGTTTTCCTTATATGCATTCGTACTAACTCTATGTTGCGAATAATAAGAAGTTTAAACGTAGTAGAAGGCTGCTGACCATGTAACATCAAAAAATAGCCTTTAACAGCTTTTATCCCAAGCGTATCATTATTCTCTATTGTTATAGTTTGGCTACCATCTGAAAAGATATGTTCCATTTGTGTAGCTATGCTATCATTACTAAATGTTACAGATAGTAAGGCTACAGCATCGCGCATGCCATCTTGTACCATAAATTGCGAATCGTAACGAAAAACAAAACGATCGCCCTTATAAAAAGAACTGTCTGCTTTAAACGAAAAACTATACTTGTTTACAAATGCATAAGGCGATAAAAGTAAGGTTCTATTACCACGCCATATATCCGTTGTATCACCTTTTGACCTAATATTACCAAACTGATTAAAATCGTTTTCAGACGCACCTTGTAAACGTGCCTCGTTTTCATAACGTTTACTCAGATCCTCATAAATATCTTGCAGCTTCTCGGTATGCCTTATATAATATTGCAACGATGCATCAAACTGCTCCTCCGTTATGCCATATTTACTAAAAACGGCTTGCTGATAAGCCTTTATTCGTATACTATCCTCAGCATTCTGATTGGCTATAGACATAGCAAGATGATAATCGTAAAGCACGTCCTCCATTTCATCTGGCTGTAAATATTTAGACGGAATGGAAGGCTTACACGAAACTATTATAATCAAAAATGAAAATATAGATAGACAAATAAATACTGATTTTTGGATACACGTTCTCATTTAATTGGACTGTTTTTCTTTTTTCAATATATTATTATTAGGCGTCCAACCATTAAAATCCTTACGATAAAACAAAAATAAAAGGAACACACCCACAGAAATACAAGAGTCGGCAAAATTAAATACAGGAGAAAAAAACACAAACTTCTCTCCTCCCCAAATAGGAAACCAATTAGGGAAAACACCATGGAAAAGCGGAAAATAAAACATATCTACTACCTTTCCCATAAGCATAGGTGCATATCCTTCCCCCCAAGATACAAGATGAGAAGGTGTGGCTGTAGGCAGATAATAAGGCTGCGATGCTGTGAAAATCTGACCATATATAAGAGAATCGAAGATGTTTCCTGCAGCACCTGCAGTTATCATGGAAAGCACTACGATATAACCTATACGCGCGCCACGCCTAATGCGCTGATACAGATACCATATTAAAGCTCCTACTGCTAAAATACGGAACATACTCAGAAAGAGCTTACTGCCTATTTCCACTCCCCATGCCATACCATTGTTTTCAACAAAAACAAGCTGAAACCAATCTGTAATATGAATAGAGTCGCCTAAATTCATATTCAACTTAATAGCTACTTTTATAGCCTGATCTATAAGTAGCAATATCAATATAAGTATTAAGGCTATACATGCCTTTTTGTTTTCTGATTTCATCAATGATTTTTATTAGCTTTCTTAGATGCCACACTTAATGTAGCATGAGGAACAACACGCAATCGCTCCTTTGGTATTAGCTCGCCCGTAAGACGATCTACACCATAGGTCTTATTATTAATACGAACAAGTGCAGCTTGTAAACCTTGTATAAACTTCTGCTGACGTTGAGCCATTTGCACTAACTCCTCCTTTGTTTGGTTACTACTACCCTCTTCTAAGGCTTTATAAGTGGGAGAAGTATCATCTACATCGTTTGTGTTCTTATTTCTAAGCACCTTCATTGTTTCTTCATAGTCGGATTTAGCTATAGCCAACTTTTCATTTATAATAATCCTAAACTCTTCCAGCTCCTCATCGCTATATCGCTTCTTCACTTCCATAAATATAATGGTATTAACAGGTTATACGTAAATAGGGATATAAGAAAATTATACATTCCTCATATCCCTATAATTGACATTATACTTTAGTTATATTAATACAAATTTTAAAATCATCAAAATCTGTCTCAACACCCTTATTATTAGCTATCTTAATGTCATTTGCCAATATTTGTGTTTTAATAAATTCTGCAAATTGATTTACTGCCGCATTAATCTTTTCATTAGGGGTTAGCTCTACATTGATGCGATCAGTAATCTCTAATCCGGACTCTTTGCGAATATTCTGAATACGATTAATTAGCTCACGTGCCAAACCTTCGTTTACCAGTTCTTCATTAAGTTCCACCTCTAATGCTACTGTAAGATTGCCCTCGTTGCTCACTAACCAACCCGGAATATCCTCTGAAATAATATCTACATCAGATACCTGAACAGATACAGGCGCACCGTCTATATCAAACTTAAACTCGCCCTCATTCTCAAAAGCTGCTATTTCCTCTTGAGTAAGCATGTCCATACGAGCAGCTACCTGCTTCATTAGTTTGCCATATTTCTTACCCATTACTCGGAAATTACATTTCACCTTCTTTACTAAGATACCAGAACCCTCTACAAAGTTAAGTTCCTTTACATTTACCTCAGTCTTTATTAAGTTAGCTACAGCCTCTATATGCTGCTTTTGCTTTTCATCTATAGCAGGAATCATTATCTGAGCCAAAGGCTGACGCACTTTTATATTTACCTTACGACGCAAAGCCAATACCATAGATGTTATGCGCTGAGCCATATCCATACGCTCCTCCAAATCATGGTCTATATCTGCCTCTTTTGCAACAGGCCACTTCGCAAGATGCACACTATCACAACTTCCACCAAGATCTTTATACAACTCATCAGCATAAAAAGGAGCAAATGGTGCCAATAAGCGCGATACAGTCATTAAGCAAGTGTACAAAGTGCTATATGCACTCTTCTTATCTTCACTCATATCCTTGCCCCAAAAACGCTTACGATTAAGACGCACATACCAATTACTTAAATCGTTATTAACAAAAGCGTCTATTAATCTGCCGGCACGAGTTGGATCGTAATTGTTCATCTCTACAGTAACTCCTTTTACAAGAGAATTAAGCTTAGATATTATCCAATGGTCTATCTCTGGTGCTTCTATAGACATACTAACATTAGCACCTCCCTCATAACCATCTACATTAGCGTAAAGAGCAAAGAAGCTATATGTGTTATATAATGTTCCAAAAAACTTACGACGACATTCGTCTACACCTTCCGGATCGAACTTTAAGTTATCCCAAGGCTCACTGTTAGTCATCATATAAAAGCGCACAGGATCTGCACCATATCTGTCCAGCATCTCAAAGGGGCTAATAACATTTCCTACATGCTTACTCATCTTATTACCCTTCGCATCAAGAACTAAACCTGTGGAAATAACATTCTTAAAAGCTACAGAATCGAAAACCATAGTAGCAATAGCATGTAAAGTAAAGAACCAACCACGAGTCTGATCTACACCCTCATTTATAAAATCTGCTGGAAAGAAAGCAGGCGCAACTGCTACACCTTCATAAGTAGAATGTACAAGCTTTTCACGATACTCTTCTTCTGTCATACCATGTCGCTCTAATCCTGACTTATTTATTTTACCTTCAAACGGATAATGAAGCTGCGCATAAGGCATTGAACCACTATCAAACCATACATCTATCAAATCGCTCTCACGATACATAGGCTCTCCTTTCTCATTAACGAGAACAATATCATCTACAAAAGGACGATGCAGGTCTATCTTATCGTAATTTTCCTGACTATAGTCGCCTACTATAAAACCTTTATCCCTAAAAGGATTACTCTTCATAACACCTGCTGCGACAGACTTTTCTATCTCTGCATACAACTCTTCCAAAGAACCTATACATTTTTCGCCACGGTTATCATCACGCCAAATAGGTAATGGAGTACCCCAAAAACGTGAACGGCTTAAATTCCAGTCATTCAAATTTTCGAGCCAATTACCAAAACGACCTGTACCTGTAGATTCTGGCTGCCAGTTTATGGTCTTATTTAATTCCACCATACGAGCCTTAACAGATGTATCCTTTATAAACCAGCTATCAAGAGGATAATAAAGTATTGGCTTATCAGTACGCCAACAATGAGGATAATTATGTATATGTTTCTGAATGTTAAAAGCAGAACCTTCTTGCTTCATTTCCATACAGATAACAACATTCAGATCTTCTGCTTTCTCTGAAGCCTCTTTATCCCATACTCCGTCACGATTATATTTAGGATCATAACTGTTTTTCACATAATCGCCTGCATGATGTCCATACGCTTCCTCATCTACACAAGCCTTGAGAAAACTTGCATCTAAATCGGTTATTGCATAATATTTTCCCTGAAGGTCTACCATAGGGCGCGTTTCTGCTCGCTTAGATATTAAATATAACGCAGGTATATGAGCGTCTTTAGCTACCTTAGCATCATCAGCTCCAAAAGTAGGTGCTATGTGCACTATACCAGTACCGTCTTCAGTAGTAACATAATCGCCAAGGATAACACGAAAAGCCTCACTTTCCATTTCTACAAACTTATCACGACCTTCCTCGCTTACAAACACTTTCTCAGGATGTGCTGCTGCATAATCGTTAACAAACTGTGGAGCAAAATCGCCAACCTTCTCTACTGGCTTTACCCAAGGCATTAACTGCTTATAATGCAACCCTTCAAGCTCTGTTCCTTTTATAGTTCCTACTACTTTAAAAGGTACTACTTTTTTACCTTGTTCAAAAGGAGGTAATGAGCCTTCTTTTATTTCAGCCTCTTTCTTAAAATATGCCTCTATACGAGATTTTGCTATAATAACCGTAATGGGAGTACCATTATATGGATTATAAGTTTCTATTATAGAATATTCTATCTTAGGACCTACACACAGAGCTGTGTTAGATGCTAAAGTCCAAGGAGTAGTAGTCCATGCTATAAAGCAAGGTTTACCCCAAGTAGCATTACCTAAACCTGCACGCTTTGATAGCTCTAACCAATCAGCTGTGGGAATATCAAACTGAGCCGTTACCGTTGTGTCTTTCACATCTCGATAACACCCAGGCTGATTAAGCTCATGACTTGACAGACCTGTACCTGCACCGGGAGAATAAGGCTGAATAGTGTACCCTTTATACAACAAACCCTTATTATATAGCTGTTTTAATAACCACCAAAGAGTTTCTATATACTTGTTGTCGTAAGTAATATAAGGATGGTCCATATCTACAAAGTAGCCCATCTCTTCTGTTACCTGACGCCATTCGGCTGTAAACTTCATTACATTCTCACGACATTTATGATTATAATCTACTGTTGATATATATTTTTCTGAAGCAGGATTATCTATATCTTTCTTTGTTATTCCTAATTCCTTCTCTACACCCAGCTCTACAGGAAGCCCATGAGTATCCCAACCTGCTTTACGCTTAACCTGAAAGCCCTGCATAGTCTTATAGCGATTAAAAGTATCTTTTATGGAACGAGCTAAGACATGATGAATGCCAGGATGACCATTTGCAGAGGGTGGCCCTTCAAAGAAAATAAACTTAGGCTCACCTTCACGCTCATCAACACTCTTGTGGAAAATATCTTTACTCTCCCACATTTTCAATACTTTCTTGTTAGTCTGCACAAGATCCAATCCCTTATGCTCGGCGAATTTCTTTGCCATAATTGTATATTGTTTTATCTTTTATGCTAAGTGATATGCAAAGATAATATTTTATAGCGAAACCACCAAATATTCATAAAACTGGTATGATTTTAATAGATTGCCTGCTTATTATTATTTAATTTGCACATTTTCACAATATAACCAAGACTGCCGATTATAAAAAATAAATACTTTTTTAAGGCGAGTGTTAAAAAACGTTACCAAGCATGAGTCTTAAAAAGAAAAAACATCTATTCGTATAAAGAAATATAGCATATACACACCACTGAAAGACATACTATAAAAAACATTTTTAATCTATTTTTTGAGCAAAAATAGATTAAAAATGCTACAAAAATAATCTATTTTTCATTTTAGCTAATGTTTCTTCTCAAGAAAACGCATTTGCTTTTTCATAACAAGACATAAGTTTCGGTAAATAGATAGACAAGTCCGAAATTAGTCTAATGACCGATTTGGGTTTATGTCTCTTTTTCAAAAGGTTCCCCTGCTGCATGCCCAGACAACGTGCCGTTCTCTATCCGATTAGGACGAGGAACTCTTTTCCCTTTAAGCTGCCTTATGAGTGCTGAATAATTTATCATCGCAATAATAGTTTGTTTATATTAAATCTAACATTCTTTAAATGATTAGAATCTAAATCCTGAAGATATGCTTTCACCTCTTCTGTAATTTTATGATGCAAATCCACTTCCTCCTTATTCTCCCACCTAATAGGTCTATATGGAATACTGGCAATAGGTGCTTCTGAAAATTCAATAATGGCACCTTTCACAATACCATTTAGGTTAAGCCAATCAAAAATAATATTGGAATTTAAATACGCAAGAAGATAATACAAAGACTCTTTGCAACATTCTTTAGGAACAAGAGCCGTAACATCTTGCAGCGGATATACACCTTCAGGGGCAAAACAAAAACGGAAATGCTTTTTTTTCGATATTCTTTCTTTACATGGAACAAATATCTTATCTTGTTGCCTTTCAAACAACTTTTGATTTCGCAAAAAAACAAATTCCCAAAAAGGAATATCCCGATGATAATTATATCTTGAATATAATTTATCAATATGCCTTTCTAACTGTGTATAAAAATGTGGATATTCAATCCTAAACAATTCCTTATTTATTTTTTTATCTTGCATAAACAAGTAATAAGATTCCTTTTTTGCGCTATAAGCCTCTATATCCTTAGCTTTATATACTCGTATAAGATGCCTTCTTTCTTTCTCATTAAGATCATCAATATTTGAAACAAGAAATGCTTTATCTGCGCCTGAAACCATACCATTACCTATATCGCAAATATCACCTATCCGATAAAGTTCTTTATCAAAAAAAGACTTTGAAGGCCTTGTACAAACCTCCTCAAACGATTTAAGCCTACTCTGTACTTCTTCTGTTGCCAGCAACCATCTTTCATATTGACGGAATTGAGGAATAATCTGCTTGTTAAAACACTTTTTTGATAAGAGTTCATCCTCTTTAGGTTTCCCTATTTTGTTATATGTGTAAAAGTCTATTGTTTTTTTTAGACTATTGGATTTTATATATTTAAAAATAACAAATGAAGCTGTTACCTTATCAAAAAGAGGAGCTTCCTTGAAATGATAAATTTCACAAATGTAACCATGCTGACACATATAGTTCCGCAAAGTATCTGAATGAGTAGTACTCATCCAATATTCAGTACAAATAAAAATTAATTCACCATTATCGTTTAGTTGCTCTATGCTTTTAAGAATAAACAGAAACAAATAATCACAAAGATTATTAAAGTATTTATTCCATAAAGGATTAGCTGTCAATTCATTCTTTAACTCTTGCTCCAGATTTTTCCATCTAATATACGGAGGATTTCCTATCACCACATCGAACTTTTCATCTAATGGAGAAGATACGAAACTTTCATATTTAATAAAATCATATTCACTTATAAGACTTTTATCGATTTCATAAGCAAATAAACTGCAAAATCCATATCTTTGAAGATATTTCAAAAACACGCCTTCCCCACAAGACGGTTCTAACACCTTAGCACCTTTGTCCTTACCTATCAAATTTACCATAAAAGAAGCTATCTCATCTATAGTAAAATATTGACCATACTTATTCTTTTCTGACATACCTAAGCGTTTATTGGGTATATATTTTTTTTTACCCTTATATACCTTCAACAATTGTTAATTCTTTCTCTATAAATACCATGTTTTGTTCACAAAGATACAGAAATTACATTAACATTGCAACACATCCATATTAAAAAGATATTTCATAGTTGGCTAAATCGTTCGCGTAGAGTCAACCAGCAAGTGCAAAATATGCTTAACTTTTTCACATGATTTTTTCAAAACTAAGCAAAGCCTCTCCTTTTTTATTTTATTATGAGCATTATATAAAAACATAGCTACATTGCTCTTTTCAAGAGCAATGTAGCTACGGGAAAGCAAAGTTTTTTTTATTTTCTTACACAACAGCTAATAAAAAGCTATAGCTATTGTCTTTATTTTATAATATTTTCTTCTTTAAAAATATCTCTAAGAGCAATTACACCACGTTCCACTTGCTCTTTTGTATGTGTAGCCATAAGGGCAAAACGTACGAGAGTATCTTGCGGAGCGCATGCCGGTGGTATAACAGGATTAATAAACACACCAGCTTCGTATGCTTTTTTAGTTACAACGAAAGTTTTATGAATATCCCGAACATAAAGAGGGATAATAGGACTTTCCGTATCGCCTATCTCGAAACCTTCTTCACGGAAACGCTTTAGCGCATAATTAGTAACTTCCCAAAGATGTTCTAAGCGTTCTGGCTCATTTTGCAATATATGCAAAGCTTCTAAAGCAGCAGCTGTGGCAGCGGGGGTATTACTTGCAGAGAAAATGTAAGTGCGACAATTATGGCGCAAGAAGTTAATAGTATCCTTATCAGCAGCTATAAAACCACCTATAGAGGCAAGACTTTTAGAGAATGTACCCATGATAAGATCTACCTCATCAGTTAATCCGAAATGATCGCAAACACCACGCCCTTGCTTACCAAAAACACCTAAACCATGAGCCTCATCAACCATCACCGAGCAGTTATACTTCTTTTTCAGCTCTATGATTTTAGGAAGATTAGCTACATCTCCTTCCATTGAAAACACTCCATCGACAACAATAAGCTTAACAGAGTCTTTAGGGAGCTTCTGAAGAATACGCTCCAAGTCCTCCATGTCGTTATGTTTATAACGTAACTGGGTAGCAAAGCTCAAGCGTCTTCCATCAACAATGCTTGCATGATCACGGTCGTCTGATATTATATAATCGCCACGCCCTACTACTACTGCTAACACGCCAGCATTTACAGAGAAACCAGTTGAAAAAACTAAAGTTTCATCTTTATGCACAAAAGAGGCTAATTCTTTTTCTAAGCGAACATGTAAATCTAATGTACCATTCAAGAAACGGCTACCAGCACATCCTGAACCATATTTTAGCATTGCATCACACCCAGCCTTAATTACTCGAGGATCGTTTGGTAAGCCCGTATAAGCATTTGACCCAAACATTAAAATATTTTTCCCGTCAATATCTGTTACTTCAGTGCCTTGCTTGCTTGTTATCTCACGAAAGTAAGGATAAAGACCTGCTTTCATGTATTCTTGTGGCTGCGTGTAGCTTTTAAATCTTTCTTGTAATTGTCCCATTATATCTTTATAATATGTGTTATTTCATCTTACAACAACACTTCAATTTTTATTTTAGAGTACAAAGATAATAAATTAAGAATGAATATATGGCTTAAATTTTAAGAAAAGTTTATAATGACGTTTTTTTTATTATATAAACGAGTATCTTAAAAAACTTTTTTTTATATTTGTATGAAAAAATAATATCTATCTTTTTAAAAGCAAATGAAGAAAAAAATTATTTTTATAATTAATCCTATTTCAGGAACAGTAAGTAAAGCGAAGATCCCATATTATGTAGAAAAATATATTGACAAAGAGAAGTTTGATTATCAATTTATAAAAACAGAATATGCCGGGCACGCTTCTATTATAGCTAAACAAGCTGCTCAAGAAAAAGTAGATATTGTAGTGGCTGTAGGAGGTGATGGGACTATCAACGAGGTAGGCAGGTCTGTTATTAATACAAGCACAGCAATGGCTATTATTCCTTGTGGGTCGGGTAACGGATTAGCTCGCCACCTTTGCATACCTGCTAAAGTAAAAAAATGTATTGACATTATTAACCAATGCAATATAAAAGATTTAGATTATGGACTGATAAACGGGCATCCTTTTTTCTGCACTTGTGGCATGGGGTTCGATGCCTTTATTTCCATGCAATTTGCCAAAGCAGGGAAACGGGGAGCGCTTACTTATGTACAAAAAGTGCTTGAGATAGGTTTATCTTATAAACCTGAAGTTTACGACATAGAAATAGATAATAAAGCTCTACATTACAAAGCTTTTTTAATATCTGCTGCTAATGCCTCTCAATATGGTAATAATGCTTATATTGCTCCACAAGCTACAATGAGTGATGGGCTGTTAGACATTACTTTAATAGAGCCCTTTGGAATTATAGACGCGGCTAAGGTGGCTATAGAGATGTTTAATAAGACTTTAGACAAGAATATCAAAGTCAAGACATTTAAATGTAGAAAGGTACATATTCACAGGCAGCAGCCTGGGGTTATTCATTTTGACGGCGACCCTATAGAGACGGAACAAGATGTAGATATAAGTATAGTAGAAAAAGGAATTAGGGTAATAATGAATCCCGATTTTAATATAGAAAAGATGAAACCTAATATTGCTCAAACGGCTTTATCTGAAATATTTGCAAGTTTTGGAAAGGTACAAAACATGTATCACAATTTATTAAACAAGATGAAAATATAGAAATGGGGTTTTCTTTTAAGTCTTTTCACATTGAGCAAGACTTCTGTGCCATGAAGGTAGGCACAGATGGTGTGCTTATAGGAGCATGGGGAAAGGGTGGAGAAAACATCTTAGACGTAGGGACAGGTACCGGGCTTATCGCTTTAATGATGGCGCAAAGGTTTCCACATAGCAAAGTAACAGGTATTGATATTGATGAAAACGCTTTAAAAGATGCTGTTCAAAACATCAAAAGCTCTAAGTTTAATGATAGAATACGCATAGAACCTATCTCTTTACAAGATCTTTGCAAAACACAAAGCAACACGTTCGATGCCATTGTATGTAATCCTCCTTTTTTTATTAATTCGCTTAAATCTGTTTCAGAAAGTAGAACAAAAGCCCGCCATACGGTATCTTTATCGTATACAGAATTAATGCATTGCACAAAAAAACTTTTAAAAGAAGATGGAACATTATCAGTTATTATTCCTATGGATAATGTGCCTATCTTAAAAACAGAAGCCATCTTCACTGGCTTTCAGTTAGAAGAACTTGTTAAAATATTCACTACCCCCAAAGCTACACGCGCTAAAAGATGCTTGCTATGCTTTAGGAAAAGTAATAATAATATAGATTGCCAAACCCAAACTGTTATTCTGAATGAAACAGACGGAGAACGTTCCCAATGGTATAAAGAACTTACAACAAATTTCTATATAAAATAGGTTTTACATAAAGGTATATAAAAAATAGCCTTAATCGGTTTTTATTTTGTATCTTTGCACACTAAAATTCGGATAAAAACTTTATGAAACAAAATAGTTCTATTCAAATGTTCACTGATTACGAAGGTGATTTACCAGAATTAGATATAAAAGTAGATGGCGAAGTGCCTGTTTTTATTACTCGTAATTTGGTTATTTTCCCCGGCATACTTTCTCCTGTCCTTGTAGGAAGAAAGCCAACATTAAAGTTAGTAAAATATCTGGAACAACATCCTGATACTATCTTTGCTGTGGTTTGCCAAAAAGATCCAAGTGTAAACGAGCCAAAGCTAAAAGATCTATACCAGACGGGTGTCTATGCTCGTTTTGTACGTGCTTTTGATATGCCTGCTAACTTTGAGAAAGGCACACGTACTGCTATTATTCAGGGATTAGGGCGGTGTAAGCTTAATGACATAAGCACCGAAAAGCCATTTATAAAAGGTTTTACAGAGGCTTTACCTGAAAACACTTCTATAAGCAAGGAAGAAGAAGTGATGTTTAAAGCAGCTGTAAAGGATCTGAAAAATGTTACAAAAGAATATATCCATGGAAATGAAGAGCTGCCCGATGATTCTGCCTTTGCTCTTGAGGGCATTTCTAATCCTATAGCCACGATTAATTATATTGCAACCAACCTACCTCTTTCTACGAAAGAAAAGATAGAGCTTTTAGAAGAACAAATGATGCATAAACGTATGTTTCATTTGATGAAAATATTAAATCGTGAAATTCAATATCAACATCTACAACAAGATATTCGCTCAAAAACAAGAGAGGATCTTGACGAGCAACAACGAGAATATTTCCTTCATCAGCAAATAAAAAATATCAAAGAAGAATTAGGTAATGGTGAAGGTTCGCCAGAGAAAAAGGAATTAGTAAAAAAAGCTAATGGTAAGAAATGGTCAGAACAAATATCTAAATTTTTCACTAAAGAGCTTGATAAGTTAGATACACTTAACCCACAAAGCCCTGATTATAGTGTCCAGATAAACTATCTACAAACAATAGTTTCTCTCCCTTGGGGCGAATTTACCGAAGATGACCTTGACCTTAAGCGTGCAAAGCGCATATTAGATAAAGATCACTACGGTATGGAGAAGGTGAAGGAACGCATCTTAGAGTATATTGCAGTATTACGTTTGCGAGGTAACTTAAAATCGCCTATCTTGTGCTTATATGGTCCTCCTGGAGTAGGTAAAACAAGTCTGGGAAAGAGCGTAGCAAATGCTTTAAAACGTAAATATGTACGTATCTCTTTAGGTGGTGTACATGATGAATCTGAGATTCGTGGACATCGTAAGACCTATATAGGTGCAATGCCTGGACGTATTATAAAAAGTCTGCAAAAATCGGGCTCTTCAAATCCTGTATTTATTTTAGACGAGATAGATAAAGTAACTCAAAACACTTTAAATGGTGATCCTTCTTCAGCCTTGTTAGAAGTACTTGATCCTGAACAGAATAATGCTTTCCACGACAATTATCTTGATTTAGATTACGATTTGTCGAAAGTACTGTTTATAGCTACTGCTAATGATCTGAATACTATACCAAGGCCATTGCTTGACAGAATGGAGATTATAAACGTATCAGGGTATATTACAGAGGAGAAAGTAGAAATAGCTAAACGCCATTTAATCCCCAAAGAGCTTAATAATACCGGGCTTGACAAGTTAAATGTTCAGCCTAAATTCTCTAAAGCTATACTTGAAAAGATAATAGAAGATTATACCCGTGAAAGCGGTGTTCGCCAATTAGAAAAGCAGATAAATAAGATTTTACGTAAAATAGCATATAAGCAAGCAATAGACGATAATGCTCAGTATGATAAGATCACCTTACCAAAAATAGAAGAACTTATAGGTAAAGCCCCTTTCTCCCGCGACATTTATCAGGGAAACGAATATGCTGGTGTAGTAACAGGGTTAGCATGGACAAGTGTTGGAGGTGAGATATTATTTGTAGAGACTTCATTATCTAAAGGAAAGGCAGGGAAACTGACCATTACAGGTAATCTCGGAGATGTAATGAAAGAATCTGCCATCATAGCATTAGAATATGTAAAAGCCCATATAGACAAATTAGGTGTAGACTATAAAATACTGGAACAATGGAACATACATATACATGTCCCTGAAGGTGCTACCCCTAAAGATGGTCCATCGGCTGGTATTACTATTGCAACAAGTATTGCTTCTGCTCTTACTCAACGTAAGGTGCGTAAAAACACGGCTATGACGGGAGAAATTACCCTTCGTGGAAAAGTTCTCCCAGTGGGTGGTATTAAGGAAAAGATATTAGCTGCAAAGCGAGCAGGGATAACAGATATTGTAATGTGTTCCCTAAATAAAAAAGATATAGATGAAATAAATGAAATTTATAGGAAAGGAGTAACTTTTCATTATGTAGAGACTGTTCAACAAGTATGGGACTTTGCCCTTAGCACAGAATTGGTTAGCGATCCTGTTAATTTCACAATAGAAGAAGAAAAGAAATGAAATTCGAGCTTCAACATACCGATCCTGCAAGTGATGCAAGGACAGGGATTATAACAACTGATCATGGTGAGATAAAAACTCCTATATTTATGCCTGTTGGTACTGTAGGGTCTGTGAAAGGTGTTCATTTTGAAGAATTAAGAAAGCAAGTAAAGGCACAAATTATTTTAGGTAATACTTATCATCTATATCTTCGACCTGGTCTTGAAATATTAAAAGCTGCGGGAGGATTACATAAGTTTAACGGCTGGGAACGCCCTATACTCACCGACTCTGGTGGCTTTCAGGTGTTTTCTTTAACAGGTATTAGAAAATTATCAGAAGAGGGGTGCGAGTTTAGAAGTCATATAGATGGCTCTAAACATATATTCACCCCTGAAAGTGTTATGAACACAGAGCGCGTAATAGGTGCAGACATAATAATGGCTTTTGACGAATGTCCTCCAGGGAAAAGCTCATACGAATACGCAAAGAAGAGTTTAGGGCTTACGCAACGCTGGTTAGATCGCTGCATTAAGCAGTTAGAAAAAACATCTCCTCTTTATGGATATAACCAAAGTCTGTTCCCTATTGTTCAAGGCTGTACGTATAAGGACTTACGTAGTGAAGCGGCAAAGTTTGTAGCTGATAAGGGTGCTGACGGAAATGCTATAGGCGGCTTGGCTGTAGGAGAGCCTACGGAAGTGATGTATGAAATGATAGAAGTAGTAAACAATATTCTCCCTAAAGACAAACCTCGTTACTTAATGGGTGTAGGTACTCCACAAAACATATTGGAAGCTATTGAGCGTGGTGTTGATATGTTCGATTGTGTAATGCCTACACGCAATGGACGTAATTCTATGCTTTTTACTTATAACGGCACAATGAATATGAGGAATAAGAAATGGGAGGCAGATTTCTCTCCTATAGACATAGATGGTTGTGATATTGATATAATTACGACAAAAGCTTACCTTCATCATTTATTTAAGGCTGGCGAATTATTAGCTATGCAAATAGCAAGTATTCATAATCTTGCTTTTTACCTTCGCCTTGTCAGTGATGCTCGCAAACATATAGAAAAAGGCGATTTCACAATGTGGAAATCATCTGTTATAGAACAGTTAGGCAGAAGAATATAGAAAGATTTTGTATCTTGATAATCATGCAAAAGATAAAGAATCTAATAAAAGTAATAAAGAATTTCTTACAAGTCCTTAGAAAGGGACTTTTACATGGGCTCCCATTTCTAAATAAGATTTGGTCTTACCTTAGGCATTGCCTACCTTCCCATTGGATAGGAAGGCTTGACTGGTATATCATTAAAAAGTTTATCGGTACCTATCTTTTTGCCATTCTCTTGATTATATCTATATCTATTGTGTTCGACTTTAATGAAAATCTTTCAAAGTTTACACAATATCATGCCCCATGGAGAGCTATAATCTTCGATTACTATGCCAATTTCATTCCTTATTATTCCAATTTATTCTCACCTTTATTTGTTTTTATAGCTGTAATTTTTTTCACGTCCAAACTTGCGAGCAACTCTGAAATAATAGCTATGTTGGCAGCAGGTGTATCATTTAAGCGTTTAATGCGTCCTTATATGATCTCGTGTATAGTCATTTCTGTACTTACGTTTTATTTAAATAGTTTTGTTATTCCACATGGAACAGTGATTAGACAAAACTTTGAGTCGCTCTATCGTAACAACAAGAAGAACACTTCTGCCGAAAATGTTCAATTAAAGGTTGCTAAAAACACTGTAGCATATATTCAATATTTTGACGACCACTATAAGCGTGGCTATGGCTTTTCTTTAGCTAAATTTGAAAATAAAAAGCTTGTTAGCCACATGACAGCCATGGAAATACAATATGATACAGTTGCAGACACAAAATATCATTGGAAAGTAAGCAATTACAAAATCAGGCAGCTTAAAGGATTAAAAGAACATATTACAACAGGAGATGAAAAAGACACCATTCTTTTAATGGAACCTACCGATTTAGTCTATTCTAAAGGACAACAAGAAACTTTTACTTCTCCAGAGTTACTTAACTATATATCAAAGCAAAATAGTAGAGGATTAAGTAATGTGGTGCAATATGAAGTAGAGTTTCATAAACGCATAGCAATGTCTTTTTCTGCTTTTATACTTACTATAATAGGTTTGTCGTTATCTGCACGAAAGCGTAAAGGTGGTATGGGATTATATCTTGGCATAGGGTTAGGATTGAGTTTTAGTTATATTTTATTGCAAACTGTTTCTGCTACATTTGCTATTAAAGCCAATACTCCTCCTATATTAGCAGCATGGATACCTAATTTTATATTTGTTTTTATAGCATATTTTTGCTATAAACATGCACCAAACTAAGGTCTTAAGACTTATAAAAATTATTAAGAAAATACTTATTACCAAAAGAAATGGTAGTAAACAACAAAAAGAAAATATGTATTTTGATGAATTAGATTTAAATGACGATGTACTTGATGCATTATATGATATGCACTTTGACAAGTGTACCCCTGTTCAAGAAAAATGTATCCCTCTAATATTAAAAGGTAAGGACATTCTTGCTGTAGCTCAAACAGGTACGGGTAAAACAGCAGCTTACCTCCTTCCTATACTTTCTAAGCTGGCAAAAGGCAACTATGCTGATGATGCTATAAATTGTGTCATAATGTCGCCAACACGCGAATTAGCACAACAGATAGACCAAGCCATACAAGGCTTTTCTTATTACCTCAATGGCATTTCTTGTGTAGCTGTATATGGTGGTAATGATGGCAATAGATATGATCAAGAGATTAAAAGCCTTAGCATGGGAGCTAATATCGTTATTGCAACACCAGGCCGACTTATTTCGCATATCTCTTTAGGCAATGTCGACTTATCTAAAGTTAGCTTTTTCGTTTTAGACGAAGCTGATCGTATGCTTGATATGGGTTTTTCAGAAGATATTAAGATGATAGCTAATAATTTGCCTAAAAGCTGTCAGACGATTATGTTTTCTGCAACAATGCCTAATAAGATAGAAAGTCTTGCTAAGAGCTTATTAAAAAATGCTGAAATTATTAAGCTTGCAGTGAGTAAGCCTGCCGAAAAGATACAGCAGTCTGCTTACATTTGCTATGAAACTCAGAAGATTGGAATAATAAAAGAAATTTTTAAATCTGGCAATTTAAAACGTGTAATTATCTTTTCTGGTTCCAAACAAAAGGTTAAGAAAATAACAGCTTCACTAAATAAACAGAATATCAAATGCGGGGAAATGCATTCAGACTTAGATCAAGCACAACGCGATGATGTGATGTTCAAATTTAAGAGCAGCCAAATAGATGTTCTGGTTGCAACAGATATTGTTGCAAGAGGCATTGACATAGATGATATTGCAATGGTTATAAATTATGACGTGCCACATGATGTAGAAGATTATGTTCATCGCATAGGGCGTACAGCAAGAGCTGACCGTGATGGCAACGCTATTACTTTTGTTAGTGAAGAAGATATATATTATTTCCGGCATATAGAGTCTTTCTTAAAAAAGACAATAGATAAAAAGCCTCTACCAGAATCTTTAGGTGAGGGTCCAAAATATAATTTTAATAGTAAAGCTGTTAGAAGCAAACAAGCTAAAAGTCATAAGAACAATAATAAAATAAAGAACAATAATAAAGAAAAGAAAAACAATAATTGCCACACAAAACAACAGAAAGACAATCAGTTGTTAGATGTTAAAAAAAATGACAGAAGCAACACACCAACAATTAATTCTAAGATAAACAAAAAGCAAGAAGAAAACAAAGGCGAGGTTGTTAATATCGATAAAGGTCAAAACAGTAAGCATACTTATAATAACAACAATAAAACTAAACAAAAAAAATATTCAAAAGATAATAAAAAAGAGCAGAACATTACAGGCAACGATAACCAATCAGGCAATAAAGGAAAAACAAAAGTTGCAAGTAATAATACGAAGCCAAAGAGAAAGCGTTCACAAAAACTCTCTAATCAAGAAAAACAGAATATCAAAAGAAGTACTAAGTATGATATTCGCGAAGATATTTCAAGAAAATATACTTCAAAAGAAAAAGGGATAAAAGCTTTACTAAAAAAACCTTTGAAGTGGTTAAAAGGGTTGAGTAAAAAATAAAATTTATGCAATGTAGCAGACTATAATAAAAAAAGCTACATTGCATGAAATATAATAGTATTTATAAATATTAAAGAACTCTACTCTTATCATTTTCATCTATCATAGTAGCCTGCAAAGCAACTCCTATGGTAGTACAAAATTCAGAATATTTCGGTATTATAAAATGTACATTATAAATTTGCTCCATTAAAGAAAAAATATGTTCACACTGTGGGAGCAAAGTAAGATTGCCTATTAAAACAAAGTCTTGAATATCGGTATTAAGTGCACTAAGGATTGACGCCGAGCCTATAGATTGCAATACCATACAAATAAGCCCTAAAGCAATATCTTCTCTGCTTGCTGTACCTTGAGCATTTGCAAACAAAGAAGCAGTAGCGTCCATAGGCAAACCCGGCAAAGGCTTTGATGAAATATCTTTTATTTGAAGATTAATATGAGAGATATCTCCTTTTCGTGCCAAAGAAACTATTTCATGAAAATCATCAGTTTTTAATAATAAACGTGATAATCCGCTTAAAGTTCCACCACCTATGCCAATACCACCAATATGATTAATCTTATTATTATCACATTTTACAAGAGATGTACCTGTACCCATCGATACCACTATCATCTTTTGCAATTTCGATTCATATTGTGCGCCTAACCCATCTGCAAGAAATTCGTCTGCCTTATAAGTAGGTAACCCATATACTGGCTTATTAATATAGGCAGCACCTACCCCTGTAAGTAACACTTTATCTATATCTGACAGACCTATTTTGTTGTCATATAGATACTTCCCAAATGCTCCATACAATGATGTTACAGGGTCAGTAGCCTTAATACGCATAGGCTTTACTACCTTACCTTCTCGTAGCCCTACAATCTTTGTGGTAGAAATACCCACATCTATACCTATTGATATTTTCATAAAACTTAATGTAATATAAGGAAACAAAGTTACAAAAATCAGAAGAATAACTAAGTAAAGTAGACTTAAAAACTAAAAAACAACTAAAAACATTTCCTTATTTCTCTGAAAATGAATACCTTTGCAGTCCGTAATATATTAAGATAAATAAGGAACAAATTATAAAAAATAAAATTAAAATGACTAAAGCAGATATTATTAATGAGATTGCCACAGGAACAGGTATCTCAAAAAAAGATGTTTCAGCCGTTGTAGAGTCTTTCATGGAGGCTATTAAAGATAGCCTTTTAGACAAGAAAGAAAATGTATATCTACGTGGTTTTGGTAGCTTCATAGTAAAGCATCGTGCAGAAAAGACTGCCCGTAATATTTCAAAAAACACTACGCTTACTATTCCTGCACATGATTTTCCCAGCTTTAAGCCTGCTAAGACTTTTATAGAGGATATGAAGAAATAATATAATAAATAACAATTTAAAAATTTAAAATTATGCCAAACGGAAAAAAGAAAAAAGGACATAAGATGGCTACGCATAAGCGTAAAAAAAGATTAAGAAAGAATAGACATAAGAGCAAGTAATCCCCTAATAAGGCTGAAAGCACTTAAGTATTTAAAGACTTTCAAAATGGAAATGGGGCATGTCTTCGCGTATAACCTTTTTTTAAAGATGCGATGACAAGTCCTGTTTTTTTTTAATTATTCATACTCTTCAAAAAAAATAGTAGAGTATAATTACTTAAAGTAAGGATAATGACAAGCGAAATTATTATTGATGTCCAAGAAAAAGAGATTTCTATAGCACTACTTGAGGATAAACGGCTGGTAGAATATCAGCGTGAACCAAGAGAAGCTAATTTCTCTGTTGGCAACATCTATATGGCAAAGGTTAAAAAACTAATGCCAGGACTTAATGCCTGCTTTGTTAATGTAGGCTATGAACGCGATGCCTTTCTCCATTACTTAGACCTAGGAAGTCAGTTTAATTCTTATGCTAAATATCTTAAACAGGTACAGAGCGATCGTAAACGCCTTTATCCTATACAGAAGGCCATTATACTGCCAGATATAGAAAAAGATGGTACAGTAAAAGGGGTAGTGCAAGTAGGGCAAGAAGTATTAGTGCAGGTTGTCAAAGAGCCTATATCTACAAAAGGTCCCCGCCTGACAGGAGAGATTTCTTTTGCAGGCCGTTACATTGTATTACTTCCTTTCGGAAACAAAATAAGTGTCTCTTCAAAAATAAAAAGTGGTGAAGAGAGAGCTCGCTTAAAACAACTAATTCGTAGTATCACTCCCAAAAATTTTAGTGTTATAGTACGTACGGTTGCAGAGGGGAAACGCGTTGCAGAACTGGACGCAGAAATGCAAATATTGCTAAAACGTTGGAATGATGTTATCACCAAAGTGCAAAAGACTCAAGAACGTCCACAACTTGTCTACGAAGAAACTGGTAGAGCAGTTGCAATGATACGTGATCTTTTCAATCCAACTTATGAAAATATTTATGTAAACGATAAAGATATTTGCACAGCTGTCCGCCACTATGTTTCTATGATAGCTCCAGAAAAAGCAAGCATAGTAAAGCAATACACAGGAAAGTTACCTATTTTTGATAATTTTGATATCACAAGACAAATAAAATCTAGTTTTGGTAAAACTATTAATTATGGACATGGGTGCTATATTATTATAGAACATACTGAAGCTATGCATGTTGTTGATGTAAATAGTGGTAATAGAGCTAAAGAAAAAGGTCAAGAGCAAAACGCTCTTGATGCTAATCTTGGAGCAGCAGATGAGCTTGCACGTCAGCTTCGTTTACGCGATATGGGTGGAATTATTGTTGTAGACTTTATTGATATGCATCTTGCCGAAGACAGACAGATGCTGTATGAACGAATGAGCAAGAATATGCAACAAGACCGGGCTCGCCATAATATATTACCATTAAGTAAGTTTGGCTTAATGCAAATTACACGTCAACGCGTTCGTCCTGCTATGGACGTAGATGTAGATGAAACGTGTCCAACATGTTTTGGTACAGGTAAGGTACGAGCAAGTATCCTGTTTACAGATCAATTAGAGCATAAGATTGACAGATTAGTTAATAAGTTTGGGGTGAAGAAATTTTATCTACATGTTCATCCTTATGTAGCTGCTTATATTAATAAGGGCTTTATCTCTTTAAAGCGAAAATGGCAACTAAAATACGGAATAGGAGTTCATGTTATTCCTTCACAAAAATTAGCTTACCTACAATATGAGTTTTATGGTGAAGATAAGCAATTTATAGATATGAAGGAGGAAACAGATAAAAAATAAAATACTAAAGTAAGAGGGTATGCCAATATTGACATACCCTCTTACTTTCTTATAGCTTACAACATATAAATCCCTTTTATTAAATCTACGCTCAACAAAAAACAAATATTACCACTGCTACTAAGAGGAATACGAAGCAAAACTCAAAACCATGACTGTACCAACGACGGAACGAATACCGTTGCAAGTTTTTTATGGCATAGCGGATTGAAACATACCGAGAAATATACTCGGGCGGTGGACAAACTGAAAAGTGAGGCGATAAATAGTTTGCCAGAATTGAACATTTAAGATGCAAAATGAATTGAAAAACATTTTTTTGATTCAACAAGACTGTTTTTTGCTTAAAAAAAGCATGTGCTTTAAGAAATAATGAATAACTTTATGGCGTTATCAAATTACATAAGCATGGAACGGAAGAAAATCAATCGCCTAAAGGTGGTACTTGCCGAAAAAGGTATGACAAATAAACAACTGGCAGAAATCCTTGACAAAGACCCTGCGGTTATATCCAAGTGGGTAACGAATGTTGCCCAGCCCAATGTCGAAATGTTCATTCAGTTGGCAAAGATATTGGGAGTGAGAGTTGATGATTTGTTGTGGACAGAATAAAGAAAAACTATATATGGAAATACAAATAAAAGACAATAAAATATATGCTCCTTTAAAAGACAAATGGCTCGTACTGAAGCCAGAGGAGGAGGTTAGGCAGACATACATTAAACGGTTGGTGGATAGTTATGGCTATACTATTAGCCAAATGGACCAAGAAATACAAGTTTCCAATTCTCAGCGTGGGCAAGGAGCTGCACGTGCTGATATTGTGGTTTGGAGAAGTAAAGAGGACAAAGATGCAAATAAGTACCCTTTGATAGTTGTGGAGTGTAAAGCAGAGTCTGTAACAATACACAAAGAAGATTATTATCAAGGGATGAACTATGCTTCATGGGCACATGCTGATTTCTTTGTAACTACCAACTTAAAAGAAACTCGTATATTTAAGGTTGTAAAAGGACAAATACCAGACAAATTGGATGAAATTGTAGATATTCCTAATGCAGATCAAGCTGGTAACCAAAAGGAAGTAGAGAAGCTGTTAAAGCAAACTAAAGCTTTTACACGTGATGAGTTTTCAAAACTATTGTTCAAATGTCATAATATCATCCGAAACAATGACAAGCTCTCACCAGAAGCAGCTTTTGATGAGATTAGCAAAATTCTTTTTATAAAAATACGTTATGAGCGTGAAAACGATGAGGGACAAATTTTTTCAAAAGAAAGATTTGTTGCAAACAGAAAGGCGTATGAGAAATTAAATAAGGAAATGGGAGTAACAAATGCTATTCCTTTCTATCAGAATCTGTTTGAAAAGACAAAACAGCAATTTGCCAACGACCATCTCTTTGATGATAATGCTAAAATAGAAATACGAGAAAATAGTTTTGAACAGATTGTTAAGGAATTGGAGATTTACAATCTCTCTACTACTTCTGACGATGTGAAGGGTATTGCTTTTGAAAAATTCCTTGGCAAAACGTTTAGAGGAGAGTTGGGGCAGTTCTTCACTCCAAGAACGGTGGTGGATTTTATGGTGTCTATACTTGACCCGCAAGAGGGTGAGCTGGTTTGTGATCCTTGTTGTGGAAGTGGTGGGTTCTTAATTAAAACTTTTGAGTATGTTCGAGAAAAGATAGAAAAGGATATTGAACTACAAAAAGACAACTTTAAAGCGGAACGCTATGGTGATGATTACGACAAGCTACCAGAGAAAAAGAAGCAAAAAATAGAAAAAGAAGTTGCACAAAAGTTTTCTTCTTTAAATCAAGAACTGAATATCAATAATGAAAAAGGGCGATTGCGCTCATTGTCATTTGACTGTATCTACGGAACGGATGCCAATCCTCGAATGGCACGTACTGCCAAGATGAATATGATAATGCATGGCGATGGTCACGGTGGTGTACATCATCATGATGGATTGCTGAATGTGAATGGTATTTTTGAGAATCGTTTTGACATTATTCTTACTAATCCTCCTTTTGGAGCAAGAGTAGAGAAAGACTTAAAAATATCAGAGGCAGACAGGTTCACTGATGAAGCTAAAATAGAAGCATATGTCAATCAGTATGGGAAGGCATATAAGCAAGCACTGCGTCAGGTAAATGATCATATAGGTAAATCACTGTTGAGCCTTTACAATATTGATAGTAGCCTTACGGAAGTGTTATTTATTGAACGTTGTCTAAACCTTCTAAAACCAGGTGGTAGAATGGGTATAGTATTGCCCGAAGGCGTGCTGAATAACACCAACTTACAAAAAGCTCGTGATTTTGTAGAGGGTAAAGCAAAGATATTGCTGATTGTTTCCATTCCTCAAGATGTATTCATTGCATCAGGAGCAACTGTAAAACCTAGTCTGTTGTTCTTTAAGAAGTTTACTGAAGACGAGGCTGCGACTTACTCTCAAATACAGAGTGAAGCTCAGATAACAGTTACTTCAAAATATCAGGAAGAGATAGATGAACTTCAAGAGAAGCTGAAGTTAAGAGGGAATGAAGCACCCTCAAAAGAAGAAAGGAAAGATTATCGAGCAAAACTAAAAGCTCTGCAAGAAAAAATCGAGATGGAGGTAAAAGCAGTAGTTAAAGAAAAGTTCGACTATGAAATCCCTATAGCGGAGATACAAAAAGCTGGTATCAGCACTACGGGTGCAGAGATTGAAAACGATCTTATTCCTTTGGCAAAGGAATATACACCTTATCGTATTGAAAACAATTTATGGGGAGTCCCGATAAAGAAAATTGGGTACAAGACAGATGACGAAGGATATACTTTTCGTTATAGGATGACAGACGGTATTGTCTCCGAGCCAGAACCATTTTATGATGCAAAGAAATAAAGTGTATGCATAGTAAAAATTATAACTACATTAAAACAGTTGACTATAAGCACCTCTCACTATGGGATGTAAAGCGATATGTGGAAGAGAATATATCGTTTGACAACTCCATCAAACTAAGCGAGGTCCTACAACCATATCATGTTCCCATCTCAAAGCAAGAAATGATTGCCAATGACTGGCAGATCATCTCAAAAATAAGTTTTGCAGGCAATTTGTTTCTAAGGGATAAGAATGACAATGTATCTTTCAAGGGTAATCTGAATAAAGTAGATGCAGACTCATTGATTTACTCTAAAATAAATATAAAGCATGGGTGCATATATTATCATTCCAAAGGTGCTATCCCATTCGGAGTAAGTTCTGAATACCCCGTTTACAAGATTGATTCAACAAGAGTTATAGGCGAGTTTCTCGTTATGGTTATTAGAAGCAATTTCTTTAAGGACATTCTGAATAAGAAGGTTACAGGCATTTCGAAGGCAAGGCTTAAACCAAATGAATTCCTTGATACGGAAATACCATTACCATCCCTTAAAAGACAAGAAGAGATGGTCTCTGCATATAAGTCAAAGTTGGAAGAAGCAAAAGCCTTGGAGTTGAATGCTCAACAAACTCAGCAAAGGATGAATTCTAATTTGCTGGAAATGTTGGGTATTGATAAAAGAGAAGATGGAGAAGATAACGTAGCTGATAATAATCATTATTTGAAACTTGTAAAATACAGCAAAATTTCAGTATGGGGGACTAGTTTAATTCGAAACAACCAGCATCAGAAAGATGGGAAATATCCTGTCATGAAAATAAAAGACCTTTGTCAATTGGGAAGCGGTGGGACACCTTCTCGGTCATGCTCGCAATACTACAAAGGTACTATCCCTTGGATAAAAACAGGGGAAGTATTAAATGAAGAGATATTTGACACAGAAGAGCATATAACAGAAGAAGCTATTGCAAATAGCTCAGCTAAACTATATCCCAAGGGTTCTTTGATAATTGCGATGTACGGGCAAGGAGAAACAAGAGGCAGGACGGCTAAAATGGGTGTTGATGCCGCGACTAACCAAGCATGTGCTGTACTATACAATATTAACAACAACATTGTTAGTACAGATTATCTTTGGTATTATTTGCAAGGATGCTATGATGATTTACGCTCTTTAGCTACTGGTAATAATCAACCGAATCTCAATGCAGGTAAAATTAAAAATTATGATATCGCGATACCTTCTATAGACATACAAAATAAAATAGCTACATATATCATGGAGCAGAAAGTGTTCATAAAGGAACTTAGGAACAAGATCCAAGATATGAAGGAGGAAGCTACAAAACAATTTGAAAACGAAATATTTAAATAAGTATGGCAAGTAATTTCTTAAAACTAATATCCTTGTCAATAAAAGGGTATAAAAATATCAAAGCTTTACAGATAGACTTTGAAGCAAAAAAGGGCATTTCTGTTCTAATCGGTAAGAACGGATGTGGAAAAAGTCATGTACTTGAGGCTTTTTCATCAATCTTTGCTGGTTTGTATAATAAAAAATTGTATGAGCCTTCTTTTAATTATGTAATAAAGTATGAGATTGCGGCCAAAAAAGTAGAGATACAGAAAGAAAAAAAGTATAGCTTTAAGGTTGATGATAAGTTTCTTGCGCAAACAAAATTCTTTAATGACGTTTCTCTTCTTCCAAAGAATGTGATCGCATGCTATAGTGGTGATAATTTACGCTTATGGAATGACTGCTATTGGCCATATTATAACGATTATATATCTACAATTAAGAATGCCGATAGTATTCCAGAATTACCAATGCTCTATATTAATCGGTATAACCTAACAATTTCTCTGTTATTATTATTTTTTCACGATTTTGAAGTCTTTACTGACGTAAAAGAATTTTGTAATAACACCTTAAATATACAGAGTATATCTAATGTGAAATTTACGTTTAATCTAAAGAAAATACGTGAATGGAAGGAAAATTTAGTCATACAAATGGTAAAGGCTCTTTGTAATATAGATAGCATATCAGAACTTTCAACGGGCACAATAGAGCTTACTACTATTCAACTTAGAGAACGGTTGGAATACATGGAACAAAGAGAATTTTTCAAAATCATGTATGCCGCTACAATGCCTAAAGAGGATAAAATTATAACCGATATATCATTCGATATTCTTTTAAACAATGGAGCTACAATCTCTTTGGAAGATTTAAGTGAGGGTGAACAGAAAAACTTGCTGATGTTTGTGATACTCGAAACTATTGCAGATGAAAATTCTTTGCTTCTATTTGATGAACCAGATTCTCATATTCATATAAGTAGGAAAGCTCAATTGAAAGAACTTTTTGAAAAATATCCTAACAGAGAGAATGTTATGACTACGCACTCCCCCACATTGGCTGTGAAATTTGAAGGACATATCGAAGGATTAGGTATAGACACAGAAGGGTATACTGTTAGTATTGATAATGAAAAAGCAAAACTTGTAACCTCTATTACAGATAACATGTGGAATGTCCATGAGCAGAATATGTTTTTAGCTTCAAACAAACAAATGACCTTATTGGTAGAAGGGAAAACTGACAAAACACATATAGAAGAAGCTTTTAAGCATCTCAAAGGAAACTTCCCATTACTTGATTTCGATGTTTATTCTATGAACAGTAGTGAGCATATTCGAGAGGTATTAATAGGTCTATCATGTTCGGAAATAGTATGGGGAAAACAATTTATTGGTATCTTTGACAATGATGATGCTGGGCAACAAGCCATAAAGAGTGGATTTGAAAAGGAAGCTAATAATGACAAAATTAAGCATGTAAAATACAAAGACGGTACACCTTCAAAGTCTTTCTATGCTTTTTTATTACCAAAACAAAAAGGATATAATGATAAAGGCTTTACGATAGAAAATTGCTATGATGCGTCTAAATACGAGGAGGCGTTCAGTTCCGCTTTAGAAGAAAAAAAAGGACATTTTATAGGATTATCCATTGACACCATATCAGAAAACCTAAGGAATAAATCTAAAACAATCTTAGCAGAGAAAGCCAAGACCTTTAATGACGAAGACTTTGAAGGCTTTAAACCTATATTTAGTTTATTAGACGAAATTAGATCTCTTAAAGAAATATAATATGGATTTTTATAATCTTGAAAATTATACGATAGACGACATCGAGTATCTCATAGCTAGTGAGATTGAGGAGAATATACATCTCGACTATAAGGCAGCTGGTGCTTTAGATAAAGATGATAAAAAACGTACAGAGATAACCAAAGACGTTTCTGCTTTTGCTAATTCAGATGGGGGAATTATCGTTTATGGTCTTTCTGAAAAAGACAATAGACCGCAAAGTCTAAGCCCAGTAGATGGACGAATATACACAAAAGAGTGGTTAGAGAATGTGATACAGCTTATTCAGCCAAAGATTGAAGAATTAAAAATATTTCCCGTCAGAATTAACAATTTAGACCAATCTATATATGTTGTTAAAATACCAAGGAGTGGTGCAGCACCACATATGGCAAGAGATAAGAGATATTATAAACGCTTTAACTTCAAATCTGAGCCGATGGAAGATTATGAAGTAAAAGATGTATATAACAGAGTTTCTGTTCCACAATTAGAAATATTGGGATGTTTCCTATCTAAAAAAGAGAAAAATGCAGATGAAGTCGAGTACATTCTTGGGGCAACTATTGGGAATTGGGGCAACAAGGAGTGCACTACTTACAAGTTGAATTTCTATATTAATCATGCCCATTATTGCCACAACATATCGTATTCACCCTTAGAAGTTAAGAACTCTTATACATGGATTGAAAGAGAACGTCTAAAATTAGGTTCACCATCACAAGAAGTAATTTTCCCCAACGAGCAATTAGATATAGGACATTTTAGGGTTTCTGTAAAAAAGGAGAATGAAAACATTTTCTTAGAAGGTCTAGTAATAGATATGATTCTTTTTTACCCAGGTGGTCATCAAGATATAGCATATATACCATCTAAAAATGAATATGTAGAAGGACGTGATAAAATAGAAAAATTGTTAGAGAAAATTAATTCTGAAAAGTAAGAATTTCTAAATAGCTTAAATAAAATGTCTATAGAAGAAGTACAGAAGCATAAAGAAGACCAAACTTTTGACTGCAAGAGTATTCAAATTGATCCCAAAACATTGGCAATTACCATCGTGGCATTTGCGAATGCCGATGGTGGAACGATTGCTATTGGTGTGTCTGATAAGACGAGGAAGATAGAGGGCGTGGATCAACATACAGAGAAGCTGAATGAGTTGCTGCGTGTTCCTTTGGATTTCTGTAATCCTTCTGTGCCTATTACCAGCGACCTACTGCCCTGTACTGATAAGGATGGGAATGATAATCACATCTTGTTAATGTACATCCCTGCAAGTTCTGAGTTGCATGCTAACCAAGTAGATGAAGCCTATATGCGTGTTGGCGATAAGAGCAGAAAGTTGACTTTTGAAGAACGTATACAATTAATGTATGACAAAGGAGAACGCTACTATGAAGATACGGCTGTGTATGGTGCTACGGTAGATGATATTGATATGGCTGCTGTCGAAAGATATAAAGAATTGATAGGTTATGCCAAGTCGGCAAAGCAATATCTACAAGAGAATAATCGCTTCTTGACGACAAATGCAAAGGGAGAAGAGCAGGTAAGCGTAGCTTGTATTCTACTGTTTGGCAAGTATCCTCAGAAGTTCTTCCCTCGTGGGCGCACTCGTTTCATCCGTTATAAGGGAACAGAGGAGCGAGTGGGGGCAGAAATGAATGTGATTAAGGACGTAACTTTTGAAGGAACGATACTTGATCAGGTGAAAGCCACGATAGCTTATCTTGAAACCCAAGTAGAAGAACACACTTTTCTTGGACAGCATGGACAGTTCGTAACCAATAGGGATTACCCAAAGTTTGTGATTCAAGAGATGGTTGTCAATGCTTGTTGCCATCGTGCCTACAATATCAAGGGTACGGAAATCCAAATTAAGATGTTTGACAATCGACTTGTATTCGAGTCGCCCGGTAGGTTACCCGGAATGGTCAAGCCCTCTAACATCCGTCATACGCATTTCTCACGCAATCCGAAAATTGCTCAATTCTTAAAAGCATACGACTATGTAAAAGAGTTTGGAGAGGGTGTGGATCGTGTATGCAGGGAATTGGAAGCTAATGGTACACCACATCTATCTTTCCATCTTGATGATTTTATTTTGAAAATTACAGTGCCAAAGGTTAAGTCAGTACAAGAGAAATCTGTGAAAGGGAATGAGGATAACGTTACTGATAACCACTTAAAGGTATCTGAAAAGGTGACTGATAGTCTGTTAAAGGTATCTGACAGGGTGTCTGATATGCAAACCAAGGTGACTGATAGGCGAAAAGAAATAATAGAAAAAGTAGTAGAAAAGGCATTAGAAAATGGTGATAAATTAACATCAAATCGTATTACCATATTGCAATTAATGGCTGAAAATCCTTATATTACCAAGATAGAACTTGCTGCTGCCGTAGGAATCAGTGCCACCTCTATCATGCGTAATATCGAATATATGCGTAATAAGTACCTCCGTCGTATTGGACCAGATAATGGCGGATTTTGGGAAATTATAGAATAGACAATATAACAAGCCCAACCAAATTTATGATTGGCTGGGCTTGTACGTTCTAATATCTTACATTCTCCTTCCTCTCGAAGTCCTCTGCGCTCGTTCAAGAGCTTCTCTCTGTTTCCTGTCAAGATACCATTGATTACGCCTGTTCCGTATCATATCATCGATGGATACGTCATTGATAAACAACTCACGGTAGCCTTGCTTCACCTTTCGGGAAGAGAATATGGCAGAATCGAGCTCAAACGGGACTTTCTCACCCATTGGCGTGAACTTACCTGAACATACCACTCTTTTGTCATTCAATAACTGTCTGACGATCTCATCGCTGATTCGATAAGTATGTGAACACCTATTGGCAAAAGCCACATTCATACAAGTATCAGGATACCATTTCTCAATATCCCGCTTGAACTGCTCCAAATCCTTTTCTGCTGATTCCACGTTTTCTCTCTCCGTTTCAATCACAGCTTCACGTTCACGGATGGTATTCTTAAGCGTAGTGATTACTGCGTTTTTCGACCTATAGCTCATTTTGCAGGATAGAATCCTCCTTAACTACCGATATACACTGGTGTTCTCAGCAATTCAAAC